>NZ_DEXN01000009.1:8868-13642 GCF_002364155.1 Alcanivorax sp. UBA3183 | reverse complement strand
AAAGGGGGGGGGGTATAAAATTCATGATCAAAAGCATCGGTTTGCTGTTTTGGGTTGCAAGTAGAGCAAGTAGTGTTAGTGGGTGTAGATTCAGTATCCTTCAGGGAAAGCTCATTATAGAGCGGTCGAGATTGAACAGGCTGGACGAGACTCCAAATCATCATCCCAACTATTGATGAATTTGACTTGAAGCATAGAGAATGGAGGGTGAAGGTGTCAGTTGTCTGACCGGTCGCCGAATCGATCAGAACCAGGGATTACAACAACTGCAGTAAGGCCTCCTACCTTACTGGACGTGTAATGAACCTGTCCCTGATAACGCTCAACTATTGCGTGGACAATAGCCAGCCCCAATCCATGACCGGGTGTTTGCTCGTCCAGCCTCAATCCTCGCTTGCCCAATTGTGAGTGGGCTGTTTCTGATACGCCCGCTCCGTCGTCGCTGATGATAATTTTTAACTGCTCTTGATCTTCACTCAGCGTGAGCTCCACCCAGCGGGATGACCATTTGCCTGCGTTATCCAGCAAGTTGCCAAGGATTTCGTTCAGATCATGCTCCTCGACAGGCCAGCGATGGTTTTCAGGCAGATCCGTTGACAATTCAAAAGATTTATCGGGGTAGAGGCGGCCAAGCATCCACAGCAGATCCCGGGCCTGTTTGATCGGACATACACTTTGGCCGACCTGTGGACCCGCAAACCGGCTTCGCCGCATTTCGGCCTCAAGCTGAGCATCTATGTCGTCGAGGCGCGCCGCCATTTCCCATCTCAGCTTCTCATCGAGCGGGCGACTGGTGTCTTCCAGGATCTGTCTGACAGCCGCTATGGGGGTTTTCACGCTGTGGGAAAGGTTGGCAAGTGCGTCACGGGAGCGTTCCAGCCGGTCATCCAGTGAATCCAGCAGTCGATTGAGTTGCCGGACGAGGGGCTGGAACTCCTCCGGGCCGTCTGCGTTAATACGGGAGAGCTCGCCTGACTGAAGTTTTTTCAGGTTCATCTGAAGGCCCGCTATTGACCGCAGGGCCAGAGTGATTCCCAGCCATATGCTCCCGATCATCAGAATGACCAGTAAAACCGAGACGACGGCAGTCCAGATATGGAGTTTGGCCTGGCTCCGATGAAGCGCCTCCATATCCTCGGCAACAATGATCACGAAGGGGTTTCCGTCGACCGTGAAGGCACGGCGATACCCAAGCATTTGGGAAGGCGCAGCTGGTACCTCAGCATCCCTGGCTCTCACGGCTCCCTCCTGCCCGGAGGTGAGCAACGGCCTCAGAATCGGAGTCCAGGTCTCCGGTGAGATGGACTGCCCAGACGGAGAAGCGATGGCGATGGCGAAGGCGTGGAGGAGCACTTCCTGAAAATAGTCGCCGGTCTGGAGTGTATCAATCTGGCCACCGGATTGGCGGATCTGGTGTTCCAGAAAAGCTACCTCATCTTTCAAGCGGCGTTCTACTAAGTCCATGGTCATCCTCTCCAGCAAGGCCCCATGGATGATCCAAGCCAGTGCCATCAGACCAATGCCGGCCGGAAGCAGCAGAATCAGGAGCATCCCCCTGACTGAGCGAGGTCTAACGGCTATCGGCATCGAACAGGTACCCCTGACCACGTCGGGTCTTGATGGTGTCCGGTCCCACCAGCTTCCTGAGCCGCCGCACATACGCTTCGATCACGTTCTCGCTGGGTATGTCGTCGATGCTGTATAGCTGGTCGAGAAGCTGTTCTTTCGAGAAAACCTGCCCGGGACGACTCATCAGACATCGGAGCAAACGGAACTCCGTACCGGTCAGGCTATGTTCGGTCTCGTCACCGGCCCTTAACGTCTGGCGATTTTCGTCCAGCTCGAACCGGCCCGCTGTCAGGGTATCCATTATTCTGCCTTCGCTTCGCCGGACGATGGCGTGAAGTCGGGCAATCAGCTCTTCGGTCTGGAAAGGCTTCGCGAGGTAATCATCGGCGCCGGCCTTCAAGCCATTGACCTTGTCCTGCCAGTCTCCCCTGGCGGTCAGGATCAACACCGGGAAACTGACCTTATGCGTCCGCCACTGTTTCAGTACGTCCAGGCCGTTGCCGTCGGGCAGGCCCAGGTCAAGAATACCGGCGCGGTAACTTTCCTGCTGCCCGAGGTGCCGGGCTTCCCGCGCTGTACGGGCGGTATCCACGCTGAAACCGGCCTTTTCCAGTTGGGCGCTTAGCCCATTTGTCAGCAGGTAGTCATCTTCCACCAGAAGTAATCTCATTCCTGAACTGCCTTTCTAAATTGAGCATCAGAGTCCGTCAGTGTCGCTGCCCAAGCTGAATTGTGCCAGAACAAAAAATAATTCCGATTTTCAGCCTGGATTCAGGTTGCTGAGCGATGGTAGCAACCGCTTCTGGATATTGCTCAAGTTTTGAGTGAGACAACCCGGCCCTCAGGGCCAAAGCTGTTCAAAGGAGAAGATATATGACCGTATCAAAATTCCTCGTTGCTGCCGCAACTATCTTATTGTCGGCGACCACCTTTGCCGCTGGAACCCATGGTGGAGGACATGATCACGGCGCTGCGAGTGGTGAGCCCGGCAAAGCCTCAGAGGCCAGCCGAACCATAACAGTCGAAATGTACGACAATTACTATGAACCGGGATCAATCATCGTAAGCCCCGGGGAAACGGTGCGGTTCGTGGTGGAGAACAAGGGGAACCTCGTTCACGAGTTCAACATCGGCACACCTGAGATGCATGAGGGGCATCAGGAGGAAATGATGATGATGGTCGAACATGGCGTCATCCAGGGCGGAAAGCTCAACCACGACATGATGGAAATGGACATGGGGAACGGCCAGTCCATGAAACACGACGACCCTAACAGCGTCCTGCTGGAACCGGGCCAGAGGCAGGAAGTTATTTGGAAGTTTTCCGATAACAGCAATATCGAGTTCGCCTGCAACGTGCCGGGTCATTACCAGGCAGGGATGTACGGTGACGTCAAGGTCCAGTAACTGAGTTCACTAATGGGGCGTTGATCCAGTGGGCTTGTAGGTATTTATTTTGAGGGTTCTTAGTGAAGAGCGATTTGGAGCAAAAAGTATGAACAGCCGTTTAGGTTCAGTGTTGTTAAGCCTGCTGATGTCTGCATCGGTCATGGCTGGCGAATATAATCTCACGGTTGATCGGGTCGAAATTGACACCGGCGATTTCGTGAAAGACGGCATCGGTTATAACGGTGCATCTCCCGGGCCGGTGATGCGCTTCAAGGAAGGCGAAAACGTCAAGATCAACGTGACCAACAACCTGGATGAGATGACTTCCATTCACTGGCACGGCCTGATCCTTCCTTTTGATCAGGACGGTGTGCCTGGTATCAGCTTTCCAGGCATCAAGCCGGGTGAAACCTTCACCTACGAATTTCCCATCCAGCAGGCTGGTACTTATTGGTTTCACAGCCACTCCGGTTTTCAGGAGCCGGATGGCGCCTACGGTTCCATCGTTATCGAACCTGAGGGACGTGAACCGTTCCGCTACGATCGCGAATACGTAGTTCAGCTAACCGATAAGCACCCGCACTCCGGTGATCGCATCATGCGTAACCTGAAGATGATGCCGGACTACTACAACCGCGAGCAGCAGACTGTCGGAGAGTTTTTCTCTGACGTGTCCGAGAACGGCCTGATGAACACCGTTCGGGACCGTATGGCCTGGGGTGGCATGCGGATGATGAAAGCGGATGTCGAGGACTTGCAGGGTTTTACAGGGCTGATCAACGGTAAAGGGCCGGATCAGAACTGGACTGGGCTTTTTGAGCCGGGCGAACGCATTCGGCTGCGTTTCATCAACTCCTCGGCGATGACTTACTTTGATATCCGGATCCCCGGTCTGGACATGACCGTTGTGCAGGCTGATGGCAACAACGTTCAGCCGGTTAGTGTGGACGAGTTCCGGATCGGTGTGGCGGAAACCTACGATGTGATCGTCCGCCCGAAAGGTGAGCAGGCCTACACCATCTTCGCCGAATCCATGGGGCGTTCGGGCTATGCCAGAGCGACACTGGCCCCAGAAGAGGGTATGGAAGCGTTCGTGCCGCAACTGCGTGAACCGGCCCGCCTGACTATGGCTGATATGGGCGGTATGTCCGGTATGGACCATGGCGACATGGATATGAATAGCTCAGAAGGGATGTCCGGAATGGATCATTCTTCGATGGAGGGAATGGATCACGCAAACATGAGCAACATGGACCACTCAAATATGAAAGGAATGGATCATTCGGGCACGTCCGGCATGGACCATGGTTCCATGGCGATGGGAAAAGAAGGTCCAAGCGACCCCTTCTATGCGAAGGGAAGTGGCCTCGTCCCCACGGCAGCCAATGGCGGCAAGTTCCTGTCCTACGCTGACCTCAAGGCCCAAGATCCACTGTATGAAGACCGCGAACCGACTCGAGAAATAGAGCTTCGTTTGACCGGCAATATGGAGCGGTACACCTGGAGTATCAATGGCGTTAAGTACGAAGATGCCGATCCGATCCGCCTGAAATATGGTGAGCGGGTCCGCTTCAAGTTTGTCAACGAAACCATGATGACTCACCCCATGCACTTGCACGGTATGTGGTCCATTCTAGATGTTGGCGCAGACCAGTGGAATCCGATCAAACACACGGTCAGTGTGCAGCCCGGCACCACCGTTTACATGGAAACCGAAGTCGACGAGCCAGGCCAATGGGCGTTCCACTGCCACCTCTCTTACCACGCGGCCGCTGGTATGTTCCGTAAGGTGATTGTTGAAGGTGGGCCAGAGTCG
>NZ_DEXN01000009.1:0-8736 GCF_002364155.1 Alcanivorax sp. UBA3183 | reverse complement strand
TCTCAACGGCGGTGACAGCTCAGGAAATGATCTCCGACACCACCGCTCGTAAACAGCCGCTCACAACCTGGGGTGTTCAATTCGAGGAGTTTGAATACCGCTACAGCGACGATGACGAGGAACTGGGCGTCTGGAATGCGGATGCTTTCTATGGCACCGACGAGTTCAAAGTCCGGTTGCTCACAACCGGGGAGTACGAGATAGAGGAGCAGGCCTACGAAACACTGGAAAACCAACTGGTCGGCCAGATCCCTATCTCCAAGTTCTTTGACGCCAAAGCGGGTGTGCGTTTCGATACGCCCGAGGGGGCGGACCGTACATATGCCGTTCTCGGTGTAGCCGGGCTGGCTCCCCAATGGTTTGAGATCGATGCAAACCTGTATGTCAGTAAGGATGGCGATACGTCAGCCGAACTGGATGCAGAGTACGAGCTGCTTCTCACCAACTACTGGATTCTGGCGGCAACGCTGGATGCCACGGTTGCGTTTAGCGAGGACCGGGAAATTGGCGTTGGTAAAGGACTGGTTTCTATCGAAACCGGACTCAGGTTGAGCTATGATCTGATCGACCGTGCGTTCTCGCCTTATGTGGGCGTGGTGCATGAGCGCAAATACGGCGATAGTGCCGACTTTGCCGAAGCGGACGGCGGCAGTACAGCAGATTGGTTTGCTGTGATTGGCGCGCGCATCGCATTCTGATCAGGTACTTAGGGGCTAAAGATATTTCTTTGGCCCGTTTTTCTCGACATTGATGCAAGTGAGATCTACCCAAGCCAGCATTGGCTATTTGTTGAGTATCAAACGCCGTTCAAAACAACAGGAGGTTGTATGAGCAGCACGCACGATAGAACCACGCGCTATCAGGAAGGCAGTCTTACACTTCCGGGAACTGTTATGCTGGGCACCGGTGTCATGATTGGCGCCGGTATCTTTGCCCTTACCGGGCAGATGGCGCAGATGACTGGCGTTCTTTTCCCGTTGGCGTTTCTGGCCGCGGCGGTAATCGTAAGCTTCAGTGCCTATTCCTACATCAAAATTTCCAATGCCTACCCGTCAGCCGGGGGCATAGGCATGTACCTGCACAAAGCCTATGGCAATCGGTTACCGACGGCTTTCAATGCTTTGCTGATGTATTTCTCGATGGTGATTGCCCAGAGCTTTCTTGCGCGAACCTTCGGTTCTTACACCATGCAACTGTTCGATGGCGATGAAAGTGGCCGCATGGTGCCCATTCTTGGCGTCTCACTAATTCTGGCCGCGTTTCTGATCAATCTGTTGGGCAACCGAATGATTCAGGGCGTGGCTTCCTTTATAGGTATCCTGAAGATCGGAGGCATTCTGGTTTTCGGGCTGGTGGGTATCTGGATTGCCGACAGTGTTTCTGTTGATTTCTCTAGCCCCGGTGAGGCTGGAACCTTTGGCAATTTCCTGGGGGCAACGGCCCTTGGCATTCTGGCCTTCAAAGGTTTTACCACCATCACCAACAGCGGCTCGGAAGTCATAGACCCCAAGAGAAACGTGGGGCGAGCGATTATTATTTCCATCGCAGCCTGCGTGGTGATCTACACCCTGGTCGGTTTCGCCGTTGCCAGTAACCTGTCCCTGGCGGAAATCATCAAAACGCAGGACTACTCTCTGGCGGCCGCTGCGCGTCCCGCATTGGGCGACTACGGCGTCTGGTTTACCGTCGCCATTGCGATGATGGCCACCGCCGGTGGCATTCTGGCCAGTATTTTCGCCGTCTCACGCATGTTGGCCATGCTGACTGAAATGAAGCTGGTCCCCCACAGTCATTTCGGCATGCCCGGTAGCATCCAGAAGCACACGCTGGTTTATACCGTGGTGCTTGGGCTTATCCTCACGGCCTTCTTCGACCTGTCCCGAATTGCAGCGCTGGGCATCATTTTTTACCTGATCATGGACATTGCTATCCATTGGGGCGTTCTGCGCTATTTACGGGAGGATGTGAAGGCCAATGTGTGGGTGCCCACGGTGGCAATTGTTCTGGATTTGCTCGCTCTTGGTGGCTTCGTTTGGGTCAAACTGAATACTGACCTGTTTGTTATTGGCGTGGCGGTTGTCACCATGATTGTTATCGCAGTGGCCGAGCAACTGTTCCTGAAAAAGGCCACAGAAGCCGAAGAAGCGGGACACAAAGAATCTCATGCTCATCATCACTAATCACCAGAACTCGATAGGGAGGGATCGGCCATGACGGCTGAGCACACGGTCAAAGATCCTGTTTGCGGCATGTCGGTGAATCCACACTCGGCGGAACATCGCAGCGAGCATGGCGGGAAAACCTGGTATTTCTGTTCTTCGGGGTGCAAATCGAAGTTTGACGGCGACCCGGGACACTACCTCAGTGGAGAACAGAAACAGGACGAACCCGTGGCTCCGGGCACCATGTACACCTGCCCGATGCATCCGGAAATTCGCCAGCAGGGCCCCGGAGATTGCCCTATCTGTGGTATGGCCCTGGAGCCCGAGCAGGTAAGTCTGGATGACGGGCCCTCGGCAGAGCTCAAAGACATGACCCGTCGATTTTGGATTGGCCTGGTGCTGGCCCTGCCGGTATTGGTGCTGGAAATGGGCGGACATCTCACCGGCCTTGACCAGATCGTTGCCCCACAAATGTCCAACTGGATTCAACTGGTGTTGGCGACGCCAGTAGTGGCCTGGTGTGGCTGGCCTTTCTTTGTCAGAGGCTGGAAGTCCGTCGTCAGCCGCAATCTGAACATGTTCACGCTCATTGCCATTGGTACTGGCGTGGCGCTGATCTACAGCCTGGTGGCGACACTGGCGCCCCAGATTTTCCCCGACGCCTTTCGGCAGGAAGACGGTTCTGTCGCCGTCTACTTCGAGGCGGCTGCGGTCATCGTGGTGCTGGTTCTGTTAGGCCAGGTGCTTGAACTGCGGGCCCGGGAGAAAACCTCGGGCGCGATCAAGGCGCTGCTGGATCTGGCACCGGCGACGGCCCGAAAGCTGGATGACCAGGGCGACGAGTCCGATGTGTCGCTGGATCAGGTCAAGGTGGGTGATCGCCTGCGAGTGCGCCCGGGGGACAAGGTGCCGCTGGACGGTGAGTTACTTGAAGGCAGCTCCAACGTGGATGAGTCCATGGTGACCGGTGAGCCTCTTGCAGTCAGCAAAAAGTCTGGCGACCAAGTGATTGGCGGCAGTATTAACCAACAGGGCAGCTTTATCATGCGGGCCGACAAGGTTGGCCGGGACACCATGCTTTCCCAAATCGTGCAGATGGTGGCCAGCGCCCAACGCAGCCGCGCACCGATCCAGGGGCTTGCCGATAAGGTGGCGAGCTGGTTTGTGCCCACCGTGATCCTAATTGCCATTGTTGCCTTTATAGCCTGGTCATTCCTTGGGCCGACACCGCCCATGGCGTTCGGGCTGATTGCGGCGGTCAGTGTTCTGATCATTGCCTGCCCTTGCGCACTGGGTCTGGCAACGCCGATGTCGATCATGGTAGGTGTTGGCCGCGGCGCCCAAAGTGGTGTGCTGATCCGCGATGCGGAAGCCCTTGAACGCATGGAAAAGGTAGATACGGTGGTAGTGGATAAGACCGGCACGTTGACAGAGGGGCAGCCACAAATCACCCGAATTGTTACAGCGAATGGGTACGATGACGATGCTTTGATGCGTTTTGCGGGCGGACTCGAGAAAGGCAGTGAGCATCCACTGGCCCACGCCATTCTGGACAAAGCCAAGGGCATGGAGCTGAAGCTGCCGGATGCGGAAGACTTCGATTCTCCCAACGGTAAAGGGGTAACAGGAAAAATCGACGGCAAGCGGGTGCTGCTTGGTAATCGTCTTCTCATGGAGTCGGAGAATGTCGACACCACTAGATTTGACAGCGATGCCGACGAGCATCGCAAAGATGGTGCTACCGTGATTTTTGCCGCCGTCGATGGAAAAATCGCTGGGCTGTTGGCCATCTCCGATCCCATCAAGAGAACGACCCACGCGGCTATTGTCGCGCTGCAAAAAGACGGCATTCGAGTGGTCATGCTGACTGGCGATAACTACACCTCGGCCGAGGCGGTTGCTCGCAAATTGCATATCGATGAAGTGGAAGCGGAGGTACTGCCGGAAGATAAGGGCAAGATCGTCCAGCGTCTGAAAGATGAAGGGGGTGTTGTCGTGATGGCGGGTGATGGCGTTAACGACGCGCCTGCATTGGCAACGGCGGACGTGGGGGTGGCCATGGGCACCGGCACAGATGTGGCCATCGAAAGCGCGGGCATTACGCTGCTGCGCGGCGACTTGATGGGTATTGTAGAAGCGCGCCGTCTGTCGCTGGCGACCATGCGCAATATCCGACAGAACCTGTTCTTTGCTTTTGTGTACAACTCCGCGGGCGTTCCGATTGCGGCGGGGGTTTTGTACCCGTTCTTCGGGATACTGCTTTCACCGATCTTCGCGGCTGCTGCAATGTCGCTGTCGTCTTTCAGCGTGATTGTGAATGCATTGCGCCTGCGAGTTATCAAGCTTGGCCCTAAGTAATAATCGCTGGTGCCGTACACTATTGATCGAACCATAGAAGATGCTGATTTTGAGGCGGTTGACAAACGAGCGCGTCAGTCTCTCACGGATAACTGCTTCGGGGTGCTGATCGAAATCGACGTCAAAACCACGATGAAGGAGAAGCTGGGCACGGAAATACCTGCCTACCGGATCTTTGGGCATGCAATCCTAGGCCATCGGCGTGGAGCCTCGAGTAGGGGCTATTTTGCCATAGCTGGCGCCTTAAGCGACTTCATCCGTGATCTGTTGACCGTGATCAAGTTCCACGGGGTTTGCTCAGCCCGTTCAACTTTAATCGGGTATCCGGATTATCTGGTTGGTATGCGAGAGAGAAAGGTGGCCGACAAACTCAACCCACAACGGATTAGCTGGTTGATGGCTCGCTCAGTACGCTCACTTGCTAGAGAGCAGATACTTCACCAAACAGGCGATGCCCAGGACCAGCAGCAATAGTAGGGCAATTCCGATCACTGGCATTATCCAGCCCATCGCCCCCATCATCCCGCAATCGGGTAGTGTCGTGTTCATCGTGACAGAGCTCCCTGTGGTGTCCATGCCCAAAACCCGTGGTGCCGCCGCCAGTGGCACCACGGTCGCGCTCATATCGTTCACCCGGCACAGCAGGACAACTGCGTCACATCCTTGGTGAAAGTCTGGGCACAGAGCTTGAGCCCTTCCACCATGGTCAGGTAGGGAAATAGCTCATTGGCGATGTCGTGTACGGTCATGCGTGCGCGTAGCGCCATCACCGCCGTCTGGATCAGCTCACCGGCTTCCCCCGCCACCGCCTGCACCCCCAGCAACCGGCCCGAGTCGCGTTCGGCCACCAGCTTGATGAAACCACCGGTGTCGAAATTCACCAGCGCACGCGGCACGTTTTCCAGGTCCAGCTCGCGGGTATCGACGCTGAAGCCTTGCTCGATGGCCTCGGCTTCCGTCAGGCCGACGGTGGCCACCTGGGGGTCGGTGAAGATCACCGCCGGCATGGCGCTCAGGTCCAGGGTGGCTTCGCCCCCGGTCATGTTGACGGCAGCCCGGCTGCCCCCGGCGGCGGCGACATAGACGAACTCCGGCTGATCGGTGCAGTCACCGGCGGCATAGAGCCCCGGCACCGTGGTGTGCAGATGCTCATCGACCAGAATCGCCCCACGTGCGGTTTCCACGCCGAGGCTCGCCAGGTTCAGGGCCTCGGTATTGGGTGTCCGTCCGGTGGCCACCAGCAGTTGATCCGCCCGCAAGGTGCCGGCGTTGGTGTCGACAATGAATTCATTGTCGGTGTAGTCCACGCGGCTCGCCTGGGTCTGCTTGAGGACCTCGATGCTCTCGCGGCGAAACGCCGCCTCCACCGCATCCCCTACCGCCGGGTCTTCCTGGGAGAGCAGGCGGCTGCGGGCCAGCACCGTGACCCGGCTGCCCAGCCGGGCGAAGGCCTGGGCCAGTTCCAGGGCCACCACCGAGGCGCCGATCACAATCAGCCGCTCGGGAAGGGTGTCCAGGGCCAGCGCACTGGTAGAGGTCAGGTAGGGGGTGTCGGCAAGACCCGGGATCGGCGGTACTGCCGGTCGGGCGCCAGTACCGATTAAGGCGCGGTCGAAGTGGACGACCTGCTCGCCGCCCTCGTTCAGCTTGACCATCAGGCTATGGGCATCGATAAACCGGGCCTCGCCGTGCAGGACCGTGATGGCCGGGTGGTCGCGCAGAATCCCCTCGTACTTGGCGTCACGCAGTTCCTCGACACGTCGCTGCTGCTGCTCGAGCAGCTTGGCCCGATCCACCACCGGCGCCTGGGCGCTCAGGCCTGCATCGAAGGGACTTTCCGTACGCAAGTGGGCAATATGGGCCGCGCGAATCATGATCTTCGAAGGCACACAGCCTGTATTGACACAGGTACCGCCGACGGTGCCGCGTTCGATCAGGGTGATCCGGGCGCCGCGCTCGGCGGCTTTCAGGGCCGCCGCCATGGCGGCGCCGCCGCTGCCGATCACCGCGATGTGCGGGGCGTCTTCATCACGGCCCTTGGACACCGATGCGCCTGCCGGGGAAGTGGGCCCACTGTTGGCCAGTCGAGCTTGGTAGCCAAGTCGGGTCACGGCAAACGTCAACGCCGAGGCCGGTGTCTCCGGATCAACGGCTACCGATGCCGTCCCCTGAGGATAGGATACCTCCACCGACTGCACGCCGGGCAGCTTCTCCAGGGCTTCCCTGACATGATCCGCACAGCGGTCACAGGTCATGCCACTCACGTTGAGTTCAATCATCACGTTTCTCCGAGTCTTCATTAGTAAAGCCGGCATCCTGCTTCCGCTTGTGGTATCGCGCGTAGAGAGGTAAGCCGATGGCCAGGGCGGCAAACAGCAGGTAATCGAGATAGCCTGCCAACGCGGCCAGGCCCGCCGTACCGAATAGCACCAGGGCGATTGGCGCGCAACACAGCACCATCAACCCGGTGCCAAGCACGACGCTTAAAAATTTCTGCGAATCTTTCACGCTTATTCCTTCACCGTGGCGGGCAAGCTCGTAAACAACTCACCCGATGACCGCGATGTGCAGCTGCTTGATGTCACTCAGGGGGCGTATTCCTTGATTTGATAGAGCCGTTGTCACAACAGGCGTCGAACTGCTTCTTACGCCAAATCGCATAAATGGTCAGGCCGATGAAGAAGGCCAGGGCCGGCAATAACACAACGTCGAGATAGCCCGTCAGCCCCGCCAGGCCCACCGTGCCAAGCAGGATCACCAGGATCGGCGTAAAGCAGCACAATGCCACCAGGACGGTGCCGATCACGCTCACGCGCAGCAGGGGCTTGGGATTCTTCATGATCACTCTCGATCCGCTTGCGAGGATGTCGGGGTTGATGGATACCCAGCGTTGATGGTGGCCTCGGTCAATGCCTCCACCGACGTTCGGGCGTCGTCAAAGGTGACCACGGCCTCGAGATCCGCGTAGCTCACGTCGACTTGCGAGACGCCGTCCACCTTGTTGAGGGCGGCCTTGACGGTGATCGGGCAGGCGGCACAGGTCATGCCCGGCACCGACAGCGTCACGGTCTGCAGGGCCGCTAAGGCGGGCGTGCTGAGCAGGGCGAGTAGCGCGATGAAGGCGAAACGAGCTTTCATGGTAGATCTCCTTTTAATAGAACAGGGGCAAGATGTAGGGGAATACCAGGGCGATTAGCACCAGCAGCGATACGAGCCAGAAGATCGCCTTGTAGCCCGTCCTGACCCGTGGCACGGCACACACCTCTCCCGGCTGGCACTTTTCCACTGGCCGAAAGACGCGACGCCAGGCGAAGAACATCGCCACCAGCGCGACGCCGATAAAGAGCGGGCGATAGGGCTCCAACGCCGCCAGATTGCTGATCCAGGCGCCGGAAACGCCCAGCGTGATCAGCACCAGCGGGCCGAGGCAACACGCCGAGGCCAGGAGGGCCGCGACTCCTCCGGCGGCCAGGGGCCCTCGCCCCGTTTTAGATGTCCGCATTGACGATTCTCCTTTCGGGATGGGGGGAGCTACGATAAGGTTACTTCCGTAGCTTGGTACGGAGTCAAGCATCATGAAGAGACATGCAGATAAAGTGGCGGACACCATGACCATTGGCGGCCTGGCCAAGGCGGCCGGCGTCAATGTCGAGACAATCCGCTATTACCAGCGACGAGGGCTATTATCGGAGCCCGAACGCCCTCCCGGAGGTATTCGACGCTATAGTGCCGCCGATATCGACAGGTTGACGTTCGTGAAAACGGCGCAGCAGCTGGGCTTTAGTCTGGATGAGATCAGTGACCTACTTCGGCTGGAAGATGGCGCCCACTGTCAAGAAGCCAGTGCTCTCGCAGAGCACAAGTTAGGGGACGTTCGCGAGAAGATCGACAGGCTTGAAAGAATTGAGAAGGTGCTGAGCGAAATGGTCGACAGATGCCATGCACAACAAGGCAATATCACTTGCCCGCTAATTGCGTCATTGCATGAAGGGCTCAGAGAAGCAGAAGACCCAAGGGAGTAACTCACCTTCAGTTCGTTGAAAACAACGCGGTCAAAGAGTCGCGATCATCTATGGACCATGTCGACAAGGAAAGTTTGCATGACTAGCTTGCCTGACAACATCCTTCACCTTCCCGAGTACCACGTCCTAGGCACCAAGATGGAAGAGCATGATCTCCACTACCAGGTCGAAGGGTAATCACCCCATTTTTAGCA
>NZ_DEXN01000021.1:5738-6393 GCF_002364155.1 Alcanivorax sp. UBA3183 | reverse complement strand
ATGGTGATGCATGCCCGTCGCCGCAACGTGGACTGGACCATTATGAAACGCATGGCGGCCGGTAGCATCCCTGCCGCCCTGCTCACCGCGGCGGCGCTCTGGTTGCTGGCTTCCGATGCCGACGACTATGCCCCCTTGCTGACAACGGCGCTGGGTATAACCCTGATCGTCACCGCCCTGGTGCTACTGTTCAAGCATCGTCTGCAGGCGATAGTGAACCACCGCCCATCTGGCTTACTGGGATCCGCTCAGCACCGGGCCGGCGTGTGGACTGTGGCAATGGGAATTCTGCTGGGCGTGTTCGTGACTCTGTCCTCGGTGGGCGCCGGCGCCATCGGTACCGCCGTATTGCTGATCCTCTACCCTGCCCTGGCACCGATTCGGGTAGTGGGTACTGATCTGGCCCATGCGGTCCCCCTTACCCTGATCGCCGGCCTGGGCCATCTGGCTCTTGGCCATGTGGACCTGAGGCTGCTCGCTGCCTTGCTGATGGGGTCCCTGCCGGCGATCTACATCGGCACGCATGTGGGCCATCGGGTACCCAACCACATCATGCACCCGGTATTGGTGACGGTTTTGTTGGCGCTGGGGATCAAGTATGCGGTGTTTTGAAGGAAGTCCCTGCTAAAGACGTAGGAGCTATGCCTGCATGGCG
>NZ_DEXN01000021.1:4800-5650 GCF_002364155.1 Alcanivorax sp. UBA3183 | reverse complement strand
AGGAGCTATGCCTGCATGGCGAACAGTCGCACTGTCTCAACCAGGTTCGCCGGTTCCGGCAGGATCTGAGAAAGCCTCGGGCTAATGCGCGATCTCAGGCTTCCCCACTTTTTCGCCGATTGGCCACACCATGGGGGACATGGCCGGCCGCCACATGTCGGGCGGCGGATTCGCAGTGGCCCTGTTGATCATCGAAGAACACATCGGCACCGAACGCCCGCAGGAAATCCCCTTTCGCCAAGCCTCCCAGAAACAGACTTTCGTCCAGGCGGATATTCCAGTCACGCAGGGTTCGCACTACCCGTTCGTGGGCAGGAGCGCCCCGGGCGGTCACCAGAGCCGTTCGGATCGGGCAGGATTCCACCGGAAAGCTGTCCTGCAGTTGATGCAAGGCTGCCAGGAAAGGCTTGAACGGGCCGCCGTCCAGTGGCTGACGTGCGGAGCGTTTTTCATTCTCGGTGAAAGCCTCCAGGCCATCACTCTGGAAAATCTGTTCCGACTCATCGGAAAACAGCACCGCGTCGCCATCAAAGGCAATCCGCAAAATGCCATCCGGGCGCTGACACTGGCCGCCGGAAAGAATGGTGGCAGCTGCATAGCCGGCTTCCAGTACCTGCTGTACGTCATCCGGGTCGGTGGACAGAAACAGGTGGGCGCCGAACGCAGACACATAACGGTGGGGGCTTTGCCCGCCGGCAAAGGCCGCACGGGTGATCGGCAATCCGTAATGCTCGATGGAGTTGAAGACCCGCAGGCCGGTATCAGAGCTGTTGCGCGACAGCAGAATGACTTCGACCCGCCCCTTTCCCTCTTTCAGTTCGTTGATAGCCAGCAGCTTCTGCACCAGCGT
>NZ_DEXN01000021.1:4307-4611 GCF_002364155.1 Alcanivorax sp. UBA3183 | reverse complement strand
CATCAAAGGAAACCGGCATGATATGTCCCGGGTGAAGGTGAGTTTCGCCCAGTATCCTGCGCGCCACTTTGAATCGCAACAGCACAACGCAGCACCAGGTGTGCCAGTGCTTTAGCAGGAGGTGATCCCTGTGTTGCAGTGTGGTCTGATTCGCGATGCAGGCATCGCTTTGCTACCGGTTTCGTCTGTCTCTTCGTGCACGACAACCGCTGTTACTTGCCTGCGCCCTCCTCCGAGGGCCGCAATCAAACCGCTGCTAATAAGTCGCGCCCGGCGTTCTTTAATTGATCAATGGTTGTTCAGT
>NZ_DEXN01000021.1:3575-4197 GCF_002364155.1 Alcanivorax sp. UBA3183 | reverse complement strand
GGATGTGGCATAAAGTTGCTACAGCAACGGCGTTGCACGTTACTATTGAATCCGGGCATTGCTGCTCTCCAGCACAAAGCCACTACGAACAATCCGAAGGGGAAAGGGAGTCATCCATGGCTGCTAGCAAGGTGAAAGATACTGTCGAGGAACTTCAGGCTCAGATTCGCAAGCTGGCTGAGCGCTTCGACAAGGAACGCGAGAAACAGATCAGTCAACTTGAGAAACAGCTGGAGAAGGTGCGCGATCGCCTTAACCAGGAAATGAAGCGTCAGCGGGAGTACTTCGCCAAAGTTGAAAAGCTGCAGGCGGAATACCGTGACCGTGCCACCGCCACCGTCAAGAAACAGATCGAGCGCGCCCGCAAGGCGGCAGAAGATGCCCGCAAACAGGTGGAAACCTCCCAGGGCCGCAAGCGCATCCTGGAAACCGAGGTTCGGGTTCTGAAGGCCACCGCCAAGCAGGCCCACAGCCTGTCCCGGGTTATCGGTCAGTACGAGAAAGACCTGGAAAAACGCGCCAAGGAAATTGAGCGCCGTGTAGCGCCCAAGAAAGCGGCTGCCAAAAAGGCACCGGCGAAGAAGAAAGCAGTTGCCAAGAAGGCTGCTACTCGCAAGGCTCC
>NZ_DEXN01000021.1:3036-3511 GCF_002364155.1 Alcanivorax sp. UBA3183 | reverse complement strand
AAGGCTGCTACTCGCAAGGCTCCTGCCAAGAAGAAAGCAGCTGCCAAAAAGGCCCCCGCCAAGAAAGCAGCTGCCAAGAAGAAAGCACCTGCCAAGCGGGCTCCCGCCAAGAAGAAAGCCGCAGCGCCTTCTTCAGGCAACTGAGCCAAGCCACTATCAAAAAAGCCGCCTCAGGGCGGCTTTTTTGTATTCGCAATCAGTCTTACCCCTGCGGGGAAAGCTGTTCTTCCATTCCTGCCAGATAACGGATTTGATGCTGCCGCGCGTCGCCAGCCAACTCACGCAAGTTGGAATAGGTGCGTAAACCAATCCGGTATGCCTGTCCCGCCCGATGACAACTGACCACTTCTGCCGATACCTGACGCAGAATCATGCCAGGCGCATACAAGTCCAGCTTGAGGCGGGCACCCCGTGACAGACTCACCGGTGACGTCAGACCCACTCCATAGCGGTTGTAGTCCATGGCCTTGGCACG
>NZ_DEXN01000021.1:2459-2838 GCF_002364155.1 Alcanivorax sp. UBA3183 | reverse complement strand
AACGCACCACCGCCGTCCTGGCGCTGGCCTCCATGCCCGGCAACCCCTTGTGAGTGGCTGATGCCGTCGCTTTACAAATTGTAACACGAGCAGCCGATACTAATGCACGGTTTACCCGCCCCAATGTCAGACAAGCTACGGAGTTGTCCATGAAATGAGTGATCGCGCCATCATTGATCGCTTGCATCACATCCAGCAGTCCGGCCATGTCTTCTTCGCCAAGCAACCCTGCCTGGAACACCAGGCAGGCCTTTTCTGCCATGGCCGGTCTGAGGGGGTAAGCCACATACAATTTGCCACCTTGATAACGGCGCAGATTCTGGAAATATCGAGCCAGAGCCAGTTGCTCGTCGAGCGTGGTATTTTTCATCAAGCGACC
>NZ_DEXN01000021.1:2081-2390 GCF_002364155.1 Alcanivorax sp. UBA3183 | reverse complement strand
GTGGTATTTTTCATCAAGCGACCAATCAGACTGTTCGCTGACCGGTTTATCACTCTCATGGCACCCAGAATCAACCTTGCCGATGCCCCCTTTGCCTCGGCGGCTTGCAGCGGCCCCTTGAAGAACACAGACAGCACTTCATCGACAAAAGGCACAACCAGAGCATCCAGTTCTTCAAGGTGACAACGTCCGGGCTCAGCCAGCATGCCATCAATAAAGCCTTCAATGGACTGCTGAAGGGGTTGTGAGGCCTCGAACGCAATGTGGAGCGTGGTATCATCCATACTCATTTAACTGGGGACACTGGGA
>NZ_DEXN01000021.1:564-1999 GCF_002364155.1 Alcanivorax sp. UBA3183 | reverse complement strand
TCATTTAACTGGGGACACTGGGAAAGTGGCGAATCATACTGTAATCCTGCGGCCCTTACGGCTGCTGTCGGGCCTGTTGCTTTTGTCGTCCCAGTCATTGTTTGCTCAACCCGGCGATCAGCCTGCCCCCTTCCCGATAGCGCTCCAGCCTGCTGAAGCCGAGTACCGCGTTGTGGTCAATGGCATCCCCCTGGGCCTCAATGCCACCATCCGGCTCACGCAGGAAGAGCAGGACTACCGACTGCATTTCCGGATTGAAAATCGCCTGTTTCAACATGAAGAAATCGCCACCTTCCGCTGGCATGATTGCACCGCTCGCCCCCATCACTATCGCCATGCCAGCGCCGGCTTCGGCCTGCGCCGCGAAGGGGAGATTGTGTTTGACTGGCAAGACCGTGAAGCCCAGGGCAGCAAGGCGATCTATCCACTGGTCGATGAGGCGCTGGATGCCTTGAGTGTCGCCATGGTGGCGCGCTGCAACATGGCCAGGGGAGACACCGAGTTCAGTTATCCGGTAGCAGAACCAGACGGCATGGCAAACTACCAATACCGCTCTCTGGGTGTGGAAAATCTGGAGACTCCCGCCGGAGACTGGGATGCCGCCAGTATAGAGCGGGATTATCCGGAGCGGGGCAAGCGCTCCCGGTTCTGGGCAGCCCGGGAGTTGGATTACTTCATGGTCCGCATGGACCATCAGGAAAATCTGTTCGTGCGGGGGCGCATTGAGTTGACGTCGTTCCGTTATCTGGCTACGAACCCCTGAACCCTCCTTATCGGCTGCCCTTTTTCGCCAGGAAACGCAGCCACCCGCCCCTCGCGACAAAGCACAACAACTGTTCCCTTCAGGCCAGGCTGAGTACGCAAAAAGTGATTGAGAGGGCCTCTAGACTCTCAAGCCGCTCCGCCAGGTTGGCAGCACTTTTGCCAGGCGGCGAGTCGCCTGGTTCACCACCTCATCCTGATCCTCTTCCAGCTGCCAGCGACGGGAATCCTGCTGGAATCGCGCCCGGGGGGTCAGCTCCTGGCGCTGCTCACCACGATCAAATTGTTGACAGGTTTCGGCAAACTGATGGATGGCAGCCAGATCCACTTTCGGTTCGATGCTGTCAGGCAGGCAATCCAACAGGGCACTGATACGAATGGAGGCCTCGCTTAACTCCACCTGTTTCTGCTCTACAGCGCGGCACAACACGTCAAGACTCTCGATAATGTGCACCTGCTGAGCGCGGGTTTCCCGTGCCTCACGGCGGGCCAGCCAGAATCGCCAAAGCACCAGGCCCAAGGCTGCACCAATCAACAGCCCAATCAAGGCTGCCAGTATAAGTTGTCCGGCCTGGGCCATAACGCATTCTCCTTGGAGTCTGTGAAGATAAAAAGCCATGCCGTCGGCATTGAAAATCCTTGGGCATAGCCGCATTGTACGCGGCACACTCTC
>NZ_DEXN01000021.1:0-343 GCF_002364155.1 Alcanivorax sp. UBA3183 | reverse complement strand
GGATTATTTCACCGAGAGCTATCAGCCCCACACCCAGCGAGGCCCTCTGGCGTGGTGTTTCTGGCTGATTCGAAACGTCCTGGCGATATTATTACTGGTTGCTGGCATTGTGATGCTGGTGCTTCCCGGGCAAGGGCTGCTGACCATTCTGATAGCATTAATGGCCAGCACTTTTCCGGGGAAATACCGTCTGGAACGCGCTATCATGCGCCGCCCTGGCGTCTTCCGGACAGCCAACTGGATTCGCCGTAAATACCACAGAACACCCCTGAAACATCCTGACGGACATGACAAGGACATCACCGATGGCCATTAACAGCGCTGCCATCCGTTGGCATGACGA
>NZ_DEXN01000022.1:19441-19733 GCF_002364155.1 Alcanivorax sp. UBA3183 | reverse complement strand
GTCCACGAAGTGGCCGCCGACGCAGATGGCCTTGATGCCCTGCTGGAAGACTCCCTGAAAGCGGTTCGCAAATGCGCGCCCCATGCCAACCGGGTGACCAAAGCGCTGGTACTGGACGTGGGCCATGAACCCATGGAGTCATTGCTGGACCAGGCAGCGAAGGATTTCGCCGCCGCCGTAAGCAGCGAAGAAGGCCAGGAAGGCACCATGGCGTTCGTACAAAAACGTCCGGCGTCCTGGAATCAATAAAAGAGTTGAATCGATACACCGTAGGAGGCTGCTTGCAGGCGAA
>NZ_DEXN01000022.1:0-19372 GCF_002364155.1 Alcanivorax sp. UBA3183 | reverse complement strand
GTAGGAGGCTGCTTGCAGGCGAACCGATGTGGCACACCCATCACCAATGGTTCGCTTGCAAGCAAGCTCCTACAGGGGAGCATTTTCAACCGGTTAACCGGTAAGGAACCACAATGAGCTTTGAAAAAATCCTGATTGCCAACCGTGGCGAGATTGCCTGCCGGGTTATCGCCACTGCCCAGTCACTGGGCTACCGGACCGTGGCGGTCTATTCCGAGCCGGATGCGGGTGCCCGTCACGTGCAACTGGCTGACGAAGCTGTATGCGTGGGCCCGGCCCTGGCCAGCGCCTCCTACCTGAATGTGGAAGCCCTGCTGGATGCCTGTCGCAAGACCGGCGCCGACGCGGTGCACCCAGGCTATGGTTTCCTCTCGGAAAATGCCGGTTTCTCCAAAGCCTGCAAGGACGCCAGCATCACCTTTATCGGCCCCGATGAAGATGCCATCCATCTGATGGGCTCCAAGCGCCTGTCCAAGATCGCCATGATCGAGGCTGGTGTGCCCTGCATTCCGGGTTACGAAGGTGAAGACCAGAGCGACGCCACCCTGCTGAAGGAAGCCGAACGCATCGGCCTGCCGCTGATGATCAAGGCCAGCGCCGGCGGCGGCGGCCGCGGCATGCGGGTGGTCACCGACGCCAACGACATTACCGCCCAGCTAAAGAGTGCCCGCCAGGAAGCAAACAGTGCCTTCGGCAGTGACGAGCTGATCCTGGAGCGTGCCGTAATGCAGCCACGGCATGTGGAAATCCAGGTGTTCGGTGACCGCCACGGCAATGTGATCCATCTCGGTGAGCGAGATTGTTCAGTACAGCGCCGCCACCAGAAAGTGGTGGAAGAGGCACCCTCCCCGGCCGTGGACGAGACCCTGCGTCAACAGATGGGCGAGGCAGCGGTCAATGCCGCCAAGGCCTGCAACTATGTGGGGGCCGGCACCGTAGAATTTCTGCTGGCGCCGGAAGGCGATTTCTTCTTTCTGGAAATGAACACCCGGCTGCAGGTGGAGCACCCGGTCACCGAACTGGTCACCGGTCTGGATCTGGTGGCCTGGCAAATCAAGGTCGCCCGGGGCGAACCGCTGCCACTCAGCCAGGAGCAGGTCACCCTCACCGGCCATGCCATGGAAGTCCGCCTGTACGCGGAAGACCCGGCCCAGAACTACATGCCACAAACCGGCCCGGTACTGCGCTGGCAACCGGCCAGCGGCGACGGCGTGCGCATTGATCACGGCCTGACCGAAGGCTATGAGGTGGGCAGTCACTACGATCCCATGCTGGCCAAGATTATTGCCGTAGGCGACAGCCGCGAGGACGCCCGGCGACGCCTGATCCGCGCTGTGCAGGACACGGTACTGATGGGAGTCCGGGATAACCGGACCTTCCTGGCTGCCATTTTGCGTCACCCGGTGTTTGCCCGGGGCGAAGCCACCACGGCGTTTATCGGCCAGGACTTTGCCGACGACGCCAGCATGGCCGGCGACATCCCGCCAAGCCAATTGTGGGCCCTGGCCGCCCTGCTCCGCTGTGAAGTGGAGACGCCAACAACCGAGCTACGCGGCTGGCACTCCAGCACCCTGGGGGCCCAACCGGTCCAGCTCCGCTGTGGCGAACACGAGCAGACCGTGTACATCCGCTATCAGGGCAACCATGCCGAACTGATCGTCGGCGAGGACAACCACCGCATCGAGCCACTGGGCCCAGGCCTGGCGAGCATCGATGGGATTCGCCAGAGCTACCGGATGTACCAGGATGGCAAACAAAGCTGGCTGCAATGCCAAGGCCACAGCGTCTGTTTCGAGGATGCTACCCACAGCGCAGCGGGCAGCAGTGATCAGGCCGGTTCCGGCCAGATTCGCGCGCCCATGGATGGGGCAGTGATTGAGGTATGCGCGAAGGCCGGTGATGTCGTAAAACGGGGTCAGGTGCTGGTGATCATGGAAGCCATGAAGATGGAACACAGCCTCAAGGCGGATTGTGATGGCACCGTGGAAACCGTGGATCTGACGGTTGGCGGTCAGGTGAAACGCCAGCAACTACTGGTCAATATCAAGGCGGACGACTCAGAGTCATAATCCGTCAGTGACATTTTGCAAACGGAGAGGGACACTCCACTGTGCTTCAATTTGCATCGGGCAGATAAGGCCAAAACGGACCGCTACAATCTGCTCCGGCACAGCTCCCGGGCAGGGCTCTTGCCCTGCCATGGTGCTACGGTTAAGGTAAGCGCCCGCTTGCCAATACTGGGTTCCCGGCTGAACAGCCTGCGGATAACCGTTTACATGCCGTGATCGAATGACTGGCCTGTATCGATTGATCCCGTGGTGTTTTGTGCCTGGGCCTTCCAAGAACACAGACTAATGGAGATCCTATGAGCAGCGCCGACATCATCACGTTGCCCAAGCTTCTGTCCAAGGTTCCCGAGGTGGTCAGCAATCTGCCAGGCCTGATCAAGGGCTCGCGGATGGCCAAGATCACTGACACGACCAAGCCTTTGGGGCTGGGCATGGCCATCGAGCGAGCCACCGGCATGAACCCCAACGGCGCCGCCCTGATCTACGAAGACACCGAGCTTACCTATAAGCAGTTCAATGCCTGGGCTAACCGATTGGCAGATTACCTGGCCTCCATCGGTCTGAAAAAAGGCGACACTATCGCCGTCAACATCGAAAACCGCCCGGAACTGCTAGTCACCGTAGCCGCCTGTGCCAAAATGGGCGTTTGCGCTGCGCTGATCAATACCTCCCAGCGTGGCAAAGTACTGGTCCATTCTTTCAATCTGGTGAAACCCAAGGCCGCCATTATTGGTGAGGAGCTGGTAGAAGCCGTGGAAGAGATTCGCGGCGACCTGGATCTTAAGGATAATTTCTTTTTCTTCGCCGACCAGGACACCCTGGAAAACCCGGGTGACGCTCCCGCCGGCTACAAGAACCTGGCCAGCGAAATCAAGGACTGCTCCAGCGAGAACCCGGCTTCCAGCAAGCAGACTTTCCTCCGTGATCCGCTGTTCTACATTTATACGTCCGGTACCACGGGCCTGCCCAAAGCCGTGGTGTTCAACCACGGTCGGTGGGAAAAGGCTTACGGTGGGTTTGGCTATTCGGCGGTACGCCTCAATGCTGACGATCGCCTTTACACCACCCTGCCCTTCTACCACGCCACTGGCATGGTCATCTGCTGGGCATCAGTGCTGGCCCCTGCAGGCACCCTGGTACTGGCGCGCAAGTTCTCCGCCAGCGGCTTCTGGGAAGATATCCGCCGTCACGGCTGTACTGCGTTTGGTTATGTAGGCGAATTGTGTCGCTATCTGCACGAGCAACCGGAAAAGCCCAATGACCAGGACAATAAGGTTCACACCATTGTTGGCAACGGCCTGCGCCCGAGCATCTGGAAAGAGTTCAAGGATCGTTTCGGCATTGACCGCGTGGTAGAGCTGTATGCCTCCTCAGAAGGCAATGTAGCTTTTACCAATGTATTCAACTTCGACAACACCGTGGGTTTCTCTCCTGTCAGCTATGCCATCGTCAAATACGACAAGGAACGGGACGAGCCGGTACGCGACAGCAGCGGTAACATGATCAAGGTGGGTAAGGGCGAATCCGGCCTGATGCTCGGCGAGATCACCGACAAGACCCCATTTGACGGCTACACCGACCCGGAGAAGACCGAAAAATCCATCTTCCGTGACGTTTTCAAGAAGGGCGACGCCTGGTTCAACACCGGCGACATGATGCGCGATATCGGCTTCCGCCATGCGCAGTTCGTGGATCGTCTGGGCGATACCTTCCGCTGGAAAGGCGAAAACGTGTCCACCACCGAAGTGGAACAGATTTTGGATGGTTTTGATGGCATTCAGGAGTCCGTGGTTTACGGGGTGGAAATCCCCAACACCAATGGCCGGGCCGGCATGGCACAGGTTCGCCTGACCTGCCACCACAGCGAGTTCGACTTCCAGGGGCTGTGTGCCTACCTGAAGCGTGAGCTGCCTCCCTACGCCATTCCCGTGTTCCTGCGCATCAACGAGCAGGCCATGGAAACCACCGGTACCTTCAAGCACCAGAAAAACAAGCTGAAAGAGCAAAAGTACGATCTGAGTCAGCAGGACAATGCGGTTTATGCATTGCTCCCCAAGGCTGACTGCTATCAGCAGCTGGACAAGGCAACCCAGGAAAGCATCGACAACGGCGAACACCGTTTCTGATCCTTCCCGCTTGTCCTGACAAAAAGGGTGCCCTCGGGCACCCTTTTTTTGGTTCATCGCGGATGAGTGGAAACGGAAGCGAGCCACTCCCGGGTAAGGAGCCAAGTAGCTTGCTTGCCCCTGCGCCCCTTCCGGATACCGAACCCGAACCCCAGATCTGAATCACCGCCGCCATGGATTGCGTAGGGTGCACTGAGCCTAAGGCGAACTGCACCAATCAGGCGCTTGATGGTGCAGTTCGCCTCAGGCTCACGCAGCCCCGGGAGAGTAATTTGCCTTCGGTAACGACAAATCAGACGTCTCGCGCAGGACGAACACCTCCCCATAACCCGCCGCCTTGGGCAGTGTCCTTTGCCAACGCTTGGCAAAGGAAATTCTTCCACACCCCAACAACTATCCCCATGGTCTGTGGACAACTCTGTGCAGGACCTCAGGAAAACACTCTACAGCCCCCGTATAGGATACCTTTCAGCTGTTTGCATGATTTTCCACCAGGACAGGGATTGACACTTTCCACAACTTGCAGAGCGCATCAGCACATTTAGCGGGGGGTTACTCACAAAACCTGTGGATAGAATTGTGGAAAAGCTGAGAAGAACCGTCTGTAACCCCCGGCAAAAGGCCTTTCCCTCTCAATGATGGATAATTACACAGACAGCAAACCTTATTATTCTCAGCAACTTAGCGGTGCTTTTTTGGCCACGCCAGATGACAACCGGATGACAGCCAATCGCATGAGCTCAATAGCAGCCTTGTGCAAAAACGCCACTTCCTTGTCATATACAGGCCGTTCAGGTAACCGATCTCTACCACGCATCGGTACAATCATACCCTCTAAATTCTTTTCCACAGAAGCTGTGGATAACCCTGTGCATAGCCGGTACACAACCGCTCTATCTCACCGGTTTTTCACGGCTATTGACGACATGCCTATTTTTTGACCAATCAATAAATTCATTATATTTCAATTGGTTGCGCTGTTTATTATGGACCATTCACGGGTTTGTCATATTTTATTGCAGAAAAAGCCCATTGACAGAAACCTGTGAACAAAATTGGGGCATGAAGACGTTACCAAGGGTGACAGCGTGGCACAGTCGTTCCGAGTAATCTGGCCATACCCTCTGTGAGGGGCTTATTTCGAACATAAAAAAAACGGGTACCAAGGGGGTACCCGTCAAAAGACACCACTAAGGGGTTAGCGGTGTGCGCTACAACACTGTTTGGACGCCTCAGCTCTTCTTGCGGCTGCGGCGTTTTGGAGTCTCGGATTCAGAGGAAGTATGTACATCTTCCTCGGCTTTACTCAGAGCACTGGTAAGCTCATGAACCCGTTTCTCCAGCTCTTCGACTTCCCGCTTGTTGGGGAGCCCCAACCGGGACAGCGCCTTGTTCAGGCGATCGTCGAAGGCCTTCTCCATCTTGTCCATGGTCTCGCCGGTATGATGGCGAACCCGTTCCTTGATCTCTTCCACCCGGGACTCGGTTTTGTCCTTGGTGTGACGTTCCACTTCTCGGCCAGCTTCGACCAGGGCATCAAAAAAGCCACTACCCTCTTCCTCGGCCCGTGCGAACGCTCCCAGACCGGCAAGCCAGATCTGGTGGGTATACTTGCGAATGTCTCGTGAAGCCCCGCTAAGGGCCTTCAGCGGGCTAGGATTCCGCTCTTCTTTTTCATTCTGCTTATCGTCGGACATGATCCAGACTCCGAAGGTAATTCCACGAGCAGATGCAGCGCAGCAACAAGCAACGGCATCGACGCGATGGGGTAAATTATAGGGGGGTAGCAGAGCAGGCTTGCACGAGTTTGTCTGACAATTGCTCAATGATCGTTTATGTGATCAATTTCTCATCAGATCAGGCTATTGCCCATCCAGATCATCATTATCATCCGGCCGCCGATTGCCAATCAGGCCCATGCCCCGAGCCAGATCCCGGGCGCTGTTGCGGATCACTTCCCGAGAGCGGCCGGTAAGCAAATCGACAATCCGCTTCCTCAGGCGCTCTTCCAGCTGATTGGCGCCCTCTTCAAGACGGCGATCCACCTTGCGTTCAATTTTGGGCCCCAGATAAAAATGACCAATTAACCCCATCAGGGTCAGGGTCAGCAGAGAAGACGCTCCCGCCGCTGCAAACAGCAGCCACCCCAGAGTGGCTATATCTATCTGCAGCGTTTCCATCAGGCCGCTCCGAACATGAACAGCAGTTGCCCGACCCCGGCCATGGCCCCCAGGAAGCCGCCTACCACGATCAGAATCCACTCATCTTCCTGGAAGGCCGGTCGCAGCAAGTCCTGGAATTCTTCCGAGCTGAGCGCCTGCATCCTTTCAGCCATGAGCTTCTCGACAATCAGGCCCCGCTCTTTGTTGAAGCCCTGATCTTCAAAAGGCTCCACGGCAAGATCGACAGCTTTGTCTTCCACCGCCTTCTTGAGATCCGCATAACCCTCCGGGCCCACCGTCAACTGGGCAGCCGTACGCACCACGCCACCATTGAGCAGTGGTTTGAGATGGCGTTTGATCAGGGCCTTGGTGCGATCTCCACGGGGACCGTTAACCACCTGGTACATGATGTTGCGCAAGGTGATCACCTCATCCGTAGCAAGGCGAGCAAAGGATTCAGCCACATCCTTCTGCCGCTTCAGGAACAGTCCCTGAATGCGGAAAGGGCCGATTTTAACGGGATTGAGCGGTCGAAAAATCAGGTTCAGAGCCAGCCAGTTGGTGGCAATACCGACGATAAAGCCAAAGAACGGTAACACCCAGTTTTCAGGCACAAAGATGAATACCGGCACCTGGATCAGGCCGAACAGGAAACCGAAGTAGAAACCGGAATTGGTAATGAAACGAAATTCAGGATCACCCACTTCCTGGAACATCTGCACCATGAGCGCCTTGTCTTCGCTCATCTGGGTGATGACCATGTGCTTCATGTCCACCAAGCTGTCCAGATTGCGGCTGATGTCATCAACCACATTGTCCATGACCGCTGGAATTGCCCGGCGTGCGCGGGCGTAGACACGCTTGCGCACCAACAGAGGCAAATTCTCCCAGAGCACGGCATTGCGCTCGGTCATCACCTCATCGGTGTACTCTTCAATACGTAGCTGGATGGTGCGGGTGAGGTGGGCGGATATCTTTTCCGGCTCCATCTCGCGAAAAAACTCGTCCAGACTGCCCAGTTTGGAAAGGGCCTTGTCCACGACTATACCTGCCATCTTCTCGACCTTGGAGGGAATGATCCCCTGCCAGCCGAAGATTGGCCGAATACCAATGAATTCCAGTGGATAGAACGTCATTTTGACGGCCATCCAGTTGGTGATCCACCCTACGGCACCGGCGATGAAAGGTATACTGACGTACTTCCAGAAGTCCGGGTACGAAAGCAATGATTCCAGCATTGAAAAACAACTCCCCTCCAAGGGCTTGTGCACTGTAACGCGACAGTACCAAGACAAACATATCCCGCTTTCGCCAATCCCGGTCTAAAAAGCCAATGTCGTTTTAAGGCAGCAACCTATCATGGGAGGTGCCCTTGAGGGCACCTCCGTCAGCAGGTTACTGCCTCTGCGGCTCCTGAAGCGTGCAGCTGTTGTGCTTCGTCACGACGGACAGGGTGGTTTCCTTTCCTGGTGGCGAAGCGCAGCAAATGTGCGCTTCAGGAGTCGCCCTTCGGGGCTTCCAGGCTGGCCCGCACTCGTTGTTGCAATTTCTCGACAGGCAACCAGCATGCCTTCAAAATTGCGCCTAGATTGCGAGCCAGCCTGAAAGCCAGAGGCAGTAACCTGCTAACGGAGGTGCCCTTTATTATAAAAGTCCCTAGTATAGGTAGCTGGCACTCTAAATATAAGCAAGATAACGTAATTTTTGGCAACAAATCGGGACCCTAAGCGACAACGAGATCCCATTTCAGGACAGGATTTTCCCTCACTTATGCCTCAGACCGGTAGTTTCCCCCAGCTGATTGTGCTTGGTGGTTTGGAGAGCGCACTCAATCAGGCGCTCACCGGCAACCAGCCCGGCCGCGACAGATTAGCCGCCCTGCACGGCACTGTCGTGCGGATTCGTACTGAGCGCCCGCTCTGGGTGCTCTATGTGCTGATCTATGAAGATGGCGTGGAACTGCTAACCGACTACGAAGGCAACGTGGATATCCGTGTCCGGGGTCCTCTGGGAGCCATGGTCCACTGGTTGTTTGCCAGCGAGCCACTGACCGATCACGAATCCCTGCGCGTCACCGGCAGCGACAGGCAAATTGCCCAACTAGCCAACCTGATCGAGAATTTCAGCCTGTGGCCACTGGTTCGCAACTGGCTCGACGACCATGTCCGGCTCAAGGAGCTGCTCGACCTGCTGCGCCGTGAAGACCCGGTTTGGCTGGAGAAGCTGGCCACCCTGCCTCAGCAGGTCGGAGAACTGGCAGAACAGGTAGCTCGTCAGCAATTGATTCAGGAAGACATCCTCGAGGAACTGCGTCACCTGCGCGGAGAATTGCGACGAGCCCGCAAGCTGGACCAGTTCTTCACCCTCACCGGCACCCTGCTGATTCTGCTGTCGCTACTCAAGGCGTCCTCCCTGTGGGAAACCACCTTGCATGCATTGCAGCAGGATGTGTTGTCCCTGGCCATGCTCAGCCTTGGCATTGCCTTCCTGCTGGCTCGACTACTCCCCGTCAGGGGCAGGCTTTAGCAACGAGCGATGAGCTGTTACGTGGGTTAGCGCGCACCTCCCAATACCCCCCTTTGCTCGCCAGCGACGCTATCCGTAGGAGCGTCGCTGGCGGCGCGATTCGAGCCTTGGCGAGGATTGGTGTCTTTTGTAGGAGCTATGCTTGTCCCCCGGGGGATCTGCGACATGCGAACCGAGCGCAGCGAGGAGGCAAAGGCCAAGGCCTATCGTTCTTTCTGGAACCTGTGGAGCGCTGAGATTCCTGATCGCCCTGCGGGCGATTTCCGCGAAAGCGCGGTTCGCCATGCAAGCATAGCTCCTACAGCGGCTTCGTAGAAATGCCACGGTCCGGGGGGCTTTCCACCCTTCCCCTATCCTACGAGCGTAGCTAGCAGCTTATTTATTCTTTCTGGGCGCGCCAAAAATTTGCCCCAGGCGTTCGCCGACCAGCTCCGCGCTGGAGCGGGCCAGGCTGCGACTGGCCCCTTCCAGCACATCCCGGGTGTCCAAATTGCGGACGCCATCCACCAGGCCGCGGCGCACCCCCTCTTCCACCCGCGAAGACAGCACCTGAGCAGCGTTTTCCACCTGCTCATCCAGCTCTTTCTGCATGCTGTCACGCAACCGCGGCTGAAAGTAGAAATGCCCCCACAGCGCTACCACTGCCAGTGTCATTGCCGAGCTCAACACCGCCGTGGCGATTACCCAGATTATCGACATGCCCTCACTCCTTTTCTCTATCCGCTCTAATTGGCTGATAAACAACCGGTTTTGGTAACAGAGCAAGACAATGTTGTTAAATAAAGTATGCGCGCAATGCCTGCCCAAAGGGAATTCATTAGAGTGAAAACCAAGGGAAAGGATGCCCACTGTTAAGAGCCTGTACACGCTCCCACGAAAGGAACGTCATCTTAATGTGTGGCCCCGAGGTACCCAATGACTGCCGTGACAACCAGCAGCCGCGAAAGCAGCCATAGCCAGCAGATGATTCACCAGGCGATGTCTCTCTGTCGGCGACATCAGCAGCCCCTCAGCATCCTCGCTATCCGATTTCAGGAGCTGGCATCCATCAAGGCGGATATCGGCGCCGAGCGAATTCAGCGCTTGCTTGCGAAGGTCCTGCACCAAATGCATACCACTAAACGTTGTGAGGACGGGCTGGTGAGCAGTCAGTCAGGGCAATCCCTGTTCGTGGTCTTGCCGGCCACCGCCGTGGACGGTGCCGTGGCAATGGCGCAGCGACTACAACAATGGTTCAGTAGCCAGGAATTCGAGCTGGATGAGTTCTGTATTTCCCTGCCAACACGCATCAGCGTTCACTGTGCCAGCCAGGAGGAAGAGGAAGGTGTGGTGCAATTGCTTAATCGGGCATTCAATACCCTGGAAAAGACGTCGGACACAGATCACATTGCATTGAGTGAGTCAGCAGGCAAACAACTGGACGCCCTGCAATCCGCACCGGAGGCAACTGACCAACTGTCCAGGCAACTGCTTGAGCTGGCCAATGGCGCCGACCAGGCCTCGCTCATGAAAGTGCTGTCTCCTGCCCTATCCGTTCTGGATGAAGGTCTGAGACTACAGCTGGTAGATCAGTTACTGGAGGCTTCCACCCAAGCGAAGGCGATATAAGCAAAGGAGGCAATGGTTCCGCTGCGTTCAGCGCCCCCCTGCAAAGACCGCCACCTGCCCCAGTCATTCCTCAAAGAGTGCTCCTACGAGCCTGCCCCACCTCAGGGTTTGCGGGCAATGAACACAGCCCGGCGCGGCGCGGGATACCCTTCCCGGGTCAGAGCTGGGTCGTCCGCGTCCAGAAAATCCGGTAACGACTGGAACCGCATCCAGTCAGTGGCCCGCTGCTCCTCAACGGTAGTATTGCTCTCATCCACACAGCGGATATCCACAAAACCACAGCGTTGTAGCCAGCGTTCGAGCATGGCCACGGAAGGCAGGAAAAACACATTACGCATCGCCGCGTAACGGTCCTCGGGCATCAGCACGGTCTGTGCATCGCCTTCCACCACCAGGGTCTCCAGTACCAGCTCCCCCCCTTCGCTCAACACTGCTTTCAGTTCCAGCAAGTGGTCCAGCGGGGAACGGCGATGGTAGAGCACGCCCATGGAAAACACCGTATCGAAATTCTCCGTCTGCGTCGGCAGCTCTTCCATACGCAACGGCAGAAACCAGACCGGAGAGGAAGGCGCAAAGCGGCGCACCGCCAGGTACTGCACCAGAAACAGGATGGTCGGGTCGATTCCCACCACCTGCTCTGCTCCGGCCGCCGCCATTCGCCAGCAGTGGTAGCCGCTGCCACAGCCCACATCCAGCACCCGCCGTCCGGTCAGGGGTGACAAATGCGGCGCCACCCGCTGCCACTTCCAGTCAGAATGCCACTCGGTGTCGATCTGCACACCGAAGAAATCAAAGGGCCCCTTGCGCCAGGGAATCAGCCCCTCCAGAGCTGCCTTCACGTCCCCCGGATCAACGTCACCGGGCTTGCCGATGCGCAGGGCATCCGCCGCAAAATCACAGCCCGCCGGCCCCTCAGGCAGCGCGTTCAGCGCCGCCAGCCAACGGGGCAAATCACCATGGGGTTTGTCCAGCAGGCGCTCCCGACACAGGCCCATCAGCGTGTCCCGCTGGGGCTGGGCATAGAGTTCCCGAAGCGCGGTGTCGCACTGCTGCAGATAATCTTTCAGCATCAACGCACCGCCAGCAGAGAGATAAAATTGAAGCAGCGGAACCACACATGGATCTCCCGGTAACCGGCCTGACGCAGGCGTGCTTCGTGATCAGCCAGGGTTTCGGGTATCAGCACGTTCTCCAGCGCGGTGCGCTTCTGGCTGATCTCCAGATCTGAATAGCCATTGTTACGCTTGAAGGCATGGTGCAACTCGGTCTGCAGGGCGTTCTCCGCATCGTCCGCAAAGCGGATCTTCTCCGACAGCACCAGAATCCCGCCAGGCAAGGTGGCGTCGGCAAGACGTTGAATCAGGGCGTCGCGCTTGTCCGGGGCGATGAACTGCAAGGTGAAATTGAGCACCGCCATGGAACACGGTTCGAAATCCATGCTGGCTACATCTCCCTCCAGCAGACTGACCCGTTCGCTTTGCCCGGTTTCCGCAATCAGTGTGCCGGCCTGACGAATCATGGCCGCAGAATTATCCACGGCGATCAGCCGGTTGCCCTGATCTGCGGTCAATGTTGCCATGGCCGTGGTCGCGGCCCCCAGGGAGCAGCCCAGATCATAGAGACAGGTATCCGGCTGGGCGTAACGGGCGGCAAGAACCCCGATCATATCAATGATGGTGGGATAGCCGGGCACCGAACGGCGAATCATGTCCGGGAAGACACGCACCACGGTGTCATCGAACGAAAAACGGGTCACCTGCTGGTGCGCTGTGGCGTAAATACGGTCCTGCTGATCAGACATAGGGGTTCCGGTATCACAATGCGGGGCGAATTATAGCGGGTGATACCGGTAGGTAGGAATGCCTGACGCTAATCAGCGAAAGGCATGGCGTTCACGTCATCCGTTTCTCTTGTCCGACGCCGAACATTCAGCGTTTCGCTTAGTTCAGGCTGACCCGCAGGTTGGGGTTGAAGTCTTCGTCAGACAAGTCGCTCAGATAACTTTGCACAAAATCCTGCACGTCGCTGTCACCCTGCTCGCCAAGGCGCTGAAGGGCCTCTTTCAGGGGCAAGGTCTGCCCATGGAGCGCTACCCGGGAGGCGGTCAGATTCAGGCCCAGGTCAATCACTGCGTATTCCAGGTTCTCTGCCTGGCGGGCCAGCACCATCTTTTCCAGCACGCTGCTGCCATCCTGGCAGGATAAAGAGAGCACTTGCTCACCAGAGGTCAGCGCCAGCTCATCGCTTTCAATCAGATCATCGACCAAGGCGCCGAAAGCGCTCTCCTGGCTCGCCGCCAGACACAGCCGCTCGCTCATGCCGCTACTGATTTGTGCATGGGCCGGCAGGGCCAACACAGCAAACAGGACAAAAGACAAATAACGCATGTAGGAACCCTCTATCCCAAAACCCGAAAGACACAATCGTCGGAGCGGATTATACGAATTAAACACTACATAAGTTAACCACTCTCACACATAAAGATGGCAAAAAAGTGACGAAATGCAATGTTCCGGCTTCATACGGCAGTCATTAATCCTTCCTAGAGTCCCTAATCGAAACAGGCCTAAATATTGCTTAGGCTTCCATACAAGACCATTCACTCCACGGGAGACACCGGTATGCCCACTTTTCGCAAGCATGACTCCGCCAATGTCCTGACCTGCGGAGCACTGCTCCTGATGTTCTGTGGGGCGATGCTGGCTTTACAGGATGTGCAGTGGCTGCTGGTGAGCATGGCCAGTTTTCATGCCGGGGTGGTTTTGACAGCCGTAGCCCTGTGCTTGCATGGATGGCGGCGTCATCGGGCCTGGCGCCTGGAGTTCCTCATACTGGTGATACTGGGATTACTGGTGACACTGGCACCCTTGATGCCACTCCCCTTTCAGGATTTTCTCGAATACCTCACGCCTTGATCTCCAGATAGCGGGAAATGGCATCGCGCATAGCGGTCAGAGAAAGCGGTTTGATCAACTGGCCGTTCATCCCTGATCGCTGTACCCGACCTCCCAGCTCGGATACAGCATGGGCGCTCAGGGCCAGGATCTGACAAGGGGGCCAGTGTTCGCGTTCTTCACAATCGCGCATACGCCCGGCACTGGTGAAGCCGTCCATCACCGGCATGTCCAGGTCCATCAGTACCAGATCATAAGCACCAGCGGCTTCCTGGAACTTGTCCAGCGCACGGGCGCCATCCTCGGCAATATGAATCAGGCTGATACCCAGCCGCTCCAGATAGCCCTTTGTCACCATCTGGTTCACCGGGTTGTCCTCCACCACCAGCACCCGCAGTGCGGCAACGGCTTCTTCCCCTTCCACCTGTGAAATAATCGGAATACTACTGGGCATCTGCCGACCCAGTAACTGTTTGAGTTCATTGACCGTGAGCACCGAACGTCGGAGCAATTGCACCTGTGGGGGCAGCCAGTCCGGAGCCTGAGAGCGCATCCCGGTAAGCAGCAGAATCTGCAGAGACACCTGACTGAGACGCACCAGCTGCAGGGTTTCCTCCAGCAGATCCCGGTCAGGCATACCGTTGATCAAAAGAACCCGAGCCCCTTCCAGTGACCCCAGCTCCGCCAGTTGCGAGCTGTTACTGACCCGGTGCACCGCCTTAAACCGCCGGTCCTCCAGCATCCAGTCAGCCAGGTTACCCTGCACATCCCACAACCAGGCCGGTGGCGCCTCCTGCTCCATCGTCGGCACGTCCCCTTTGTCCGCCGGCATCTGAACGCTGAAACTGAAACGGGCCCCCTTACCGGGAGCACTTTCCACATGAATGTCTCCGCCCATCAGCGCCACCAGTTCGCGGCTGATGGACAATCCCAACCCAGTACCACCAAAGCGTTTCGCCGTATCCGCAGAGGCCTGGGCAAAATTCTGAAACAGCCGGGCCTGCTCTTCCTGACTGAGGCCAATGCCGGTATCGGTCACTGCAAAGCTGAACAAGGGTTGTTCCTGGCTCACCTGGCGATAGGCCAGAGACAATACCACTCTGCCGTTACGGGTAAATTTGACGGCATTGCCCAGCAGGTTGATCAACACCTGACGCAGCCGGGTCGGATCACCCACCACCCGGGAAGGGGTGCTGCTGTCGATATCGAGCAACACCAGGGAGCCGTTATCACTGGCGGGCAGATTGAACATCTGGGCGCACTCGGCCATCAGCAAAGGCAGGTCAAACTCTTCTTCCACCAGCTGCAATTTGCCGGCCTCTATCTTGGCGAAATCGAGCACATCGTTGATCAGCGCGGTGAGGGTGCGCCCGGCACTGTCGATCAGACTGATATATTCCTGCTGCCGGGGCGTGGGGTCGGTTTCACGTAACAACTCTGCAAGGCCGATCACCCCATTGAGGGGAGTCCGAATTTCGTGGCTCATGCGGGCAAGGAACTGCCCCTTGGCCAGACTTTCCGCACGAGCACTGATGGCCCGGGAATTGGAGCGGTAAACCAGCAGAGCCAACCCCAACACCAGGGCATACAGCAACAGCACCGCCAGCATCAGAAAAATGCTGCTTCGCAATTTCTCCTGACGAGTGTGCTCTACCAGCTGTACTGACAGCTCTACCAGACTGTCAGACAAGCCATCCAGGGACTGCATGGCGTGGCGGCTGCGATCGTAGGCCTGTTCCCAGCTTACCTGGACCCGGGGCGCCAGAATCAGCTCTTGTTCAGACCACAATAGAAACCGTTGCAGTTCGTCCTTCACCAGTCGCCACTGCTGATGCAGCTCCATGACGCCAGTCCTGGCGGACAGCGCCTTGATCTCGCTGTCGATAATCGAAAGCTGCTGCTGCAGTCGCTGCCAGGCATTTTCCAGACGACGGGCGTCGTTATCCCCCAGGTACCCACCGCGCTGGCTGACATAAAGCGCCAGGGCACGAATCAACCCGATGTCATTCTGCGCCTGACGAAACGAGCCCAGCGTCAGGGACAACACTTCATTGGGCTCCAACCCCTCCCCCACTGACATATCCGAAGCGATCAGTACTGAGGAAAGGGCATTGCCCAGACGCTGGGCAATGCGATTGACGTTATCGTAGGGGCCCGCCACGTCTTCCAGGGGAATCCCGGTTTTCACCGTCAGGCCAGACCAGGTTTCGCTGAGCAGGCCTGCCTGATCATTCAGGCCGGGTATATCCCGTTCACGCACCTGCTGCAGAAAGGCCTGTAGGCGGCTGTCCGCTCTCGCCGCGCTCAGTTCGAAGCGTGACACGATCTCCTGATGCTGGGTATGGATCATCACCGGAGCCAGGTCACGCATGTCGTCAAGGGGCGAAAAGGCAGCCAGGCCACTTTCGAACAGCCTGAGATCGCCTTGCATAGTCTTGTAACCCGACAGCAGATCCAGGCGGTGTTGAACCATCAGGAAAGACGCAATCGCAAAGGGGACGGTGATAATGGCAAACAGCAATGCCATTGCAACGCCAGTGCGCATACCGTTATGTGATGGTTTTTCCATCCGTCTTTCCCTGTAAAGGGTATCCTCATCGGGTATCTTGTATTGTGCCACCAGAAAATCGCCGCCACATCAGGGAAACCCGGAACACCTTGCCCCATGATGACAAAAATGAATGTAAAAGTTTGCTATCTGTTGCCGCTTATCCTCCTGCTGGGCCTGGTTTCCTGCGGCACACAGCCCGACCTTGAGCAGCCACCTACTGCCTTGAAGCTGCCAACACTCAGCACCGAATCCAGCGAAGAGCAACGCAGGCCGGTGACACCAACCGCCCAGGCCGTGGACCTGTCGCACTTTCAGGTTCCCCAGCACCTGGCCGGTCTGAAACTGGACGGGGAAATCAGAACCCAACGGGGCCGCACGCTGCATTATCGAAGCGAAGATAAAAAAGAGCAGTTATCGCTGACCCTTAGCGGGCTACCGACGGGCTGGGATAACATGCCGTCAGAGCGTGCTGTCGCCAGTCACTACAGCGAGGCACGACAAAGACGGGTGAACGAAGCCCTGCAAGACAGCGCCAATGCCCTGACGATCCTCAGCGAAACCTTGCTGGATCTGGAAGGCCAGCCCTCCGCCCAGGCACAAATGCGCTGGGTTGAAAGGGGAAGGCCGATCCAGAACCAGTCCCTACTGGTAACCCTGATCGATGGTTTTTACATCCGCATCAACAATGCCAGCTACCAGCAAAGTTCCCGGTGGCTGCTGCAGCAGGGCAAACGGGCGCTGGCCGAGTTCAAAGCAGCGCAAAAGGCAGTTGACAGTTGATAGTGGACAGTTGACAGCTTCGCGGGCCGTGTCAGTGTATCGCCGAAACGCCAGAGGCCGCGTTCGTAGCTATGGCGTAACCTTTTGCGTTTCAGAGCCTGACGAGCCATTCCGCAACGCTGTAATTGTCCTCTTCCTTTAACTACCACAAACGCATTCGCCAGCGCTTATATCTATGCATTTTCGGGTCTTATCACCATCGCGTTGAACGTCGCCAGCGAAACACCGGATAGCACAGCGGCTCCGGATCGGGTTTCGCTGCCAACTATCAACTGTCAACTACCTTTAGTGCCATCTGTTAATGGTGATTTCCGCAAGGTATCCTGCCATCCCTTCAGGCGCCAACGGCAGATCCGTCTCAGGTCGTGATGACAATCCCAACCTTCTCCCCCATCCAGCCGGCCACTGTTGACTGGCAAGAAACCACCCCGGTGGCGGTGGACTTTGACGACCCATATTTCTCCCGTCAGGACGGCATGGCAGAGAGTGATCATGTGTTTCTGCAGGGCAACCGGCTGCCGGAGCGCTTCCGGGCAATGGCCGCCGGCGGTATTTTCGTTATCGGTGAAACCGGCTTCGGTACCGGCCTGAATTGCCTGCTTGCCGCCCGGGATTTTCTGGAACACGCCCCGGACAGCGCCCGGCTACACCTGGTCTCCGTGGAAAAACACCCGCTACGCAAGGCAGATCTGGCCAGAGCCCTGGCCCACTGGCCTGCCCTGTGCTCGCTGGCGGAGAGGTTGCTGGCAGAGTATCCGGCACCAGCACCGGGCTTTCACCGTCTCCAGCTGCACCCGCGTGTGCAGCTGACGCTGCTCCATGGCGATGCCCTGGCTTTGTGGCCACAGTTCCACCACCCGGTGGATGCCTGGTTCCTGGATGGCTTTGCCCCGGCCCGAAACCCGGACATGTGGCAACCGGAACTTTTCGCCCAGCTGGCCAGACTGAGCCGCCCCGGCACCACCCTGGCCACCTTTACGGCCGCCGGTGTTGTCCGCCGTAGACTGGCCGAGGTCGGCTTTGCCATGCACAAGCGTGATGGTTTCGGCCACAAACGGCATATGCTGGTTGGCAAGATCGAAGGCCAGGAGGCCCACTCCGTATCGGCAACGGGCCACATCCTGGTGGTCGGTGCTGGCCTCGCCGGGGCCACCACCGCCCGAGCCCTGGCCGAGCGGGGCTGCCAGGTAACGGTGCTCGACCCGGATGGCATCGCCAACCATGCGTCCGGCAACCTGGCCGGGGTGGTCTACAGCACCCCCAGTGCCCACCTCACCCCGCAGAATCGCTTCTACCAGCAAAGCTACGGCCACGCCCTGCGCTGGTTACAACGACACAGATATCCAGCACACCCGGAAGACGGCAACCTGAACGGGGTGATCCAGCACTACGTGGATGAGCGCCAGCAAGACAAGCTGGAGCAGGCCATGACAACCGGGGCCTGGCCAAAGGAGCTGCTTCAGCCCCACGGCGATAATGCCGTGCAACTGCTCGGCGGTGGCTATCTGAGGCCGGCCCGCTGGTGCCAGCATCTGCTCAACCACCCTGCCATCAGCCAGGTGTCAGCCCGGGTGGTATCCCTGCAAGAAGGCGCTCCGGCCCGGGTAACCCTGGAGAACGGGGAAACACTCAGCGCCGATGCCGTGGTCCTGTGTACCGCCGGCCAAAGCCAGTCCCTGCCCGGCCTGGGCTGGCTACCACTCAAACACATTCGCGGCCAGGTGAGCTACTGTCAGGCCACCGATGCATCCCGACGCTGGCAACAGGCCCAATGCCATGGTGGTTACCTGACCCCGGTCCTGAAGGAGCTGCACTGTGTCGGCGCCACCTTCAAGCTCCACGAAGATCACACCCATGCCACCGACAGCGACGATGAGGAAAACCTGGCCCAGCTGAGGCATCACCTCCCCGCCCTTTGGCAAGAGCTGGGAGGCGAGCACATCCAGATCGTTGACCGGCGTGTCGCATTCCGTTGTCAGAGCATCGATTTCCTGCCCCTGTGCGGCCCGTTGCCCGTGGCCACGGACAATCCCCACCGCCCGGCACAAGGGCTCTACCTGAATGTGGCCCACGGCAGCCGCGGCATTACCGGCACCCCCTTGTGTGCGGAGCTGATCGCCGAGATGATCTGTGGCCAGCCGCTGCCGATGGACCAGGAAATGATTGACGCCCTGGCCCCGGCCCGGTTTATCCTCCGCAAACGCAAAAAACAACCCGAGTGGATGCCATGACCCTAGTCAGCTTGCCGATTACCGCCCTTTACGCCGCCCTCAGCGGCTTCCTGATCATCGCCCTGGCCGCCAACGTGGTGCGCCTTCGCCTGGGCAAGAAAGTCTCTCTGGGAGATGGCGGCCACAAGGACGTAAGCCGCGCCATCCGCGCCCACGGCAACACCATTGAATACCTGCCCCTGGCGCTGATCCTGATAGCCCTGCTGGAAATCAACGGCGGCGGCAGCACGGCTCTGCACATCTACGGCACCCTGCTGGTAGGCGGTCGTATTCTCTACAGCTACGGCATGCTGATCCCCCGCAGCAGCGCCAACCTGGCCCGCCAGCTGGGCGTAGTCACCTCCTGGCTGGTAATCCTGGGTGCCGGGATTCAGCTTCTGGTGATTTAAAGACCTTTCCCGTAGGAGCGGCGCTTGAGCCGCGAA
>NZ_DEXN01000016.1:85858-117071 GCF_002364155.1 Alcanivorax sp. UBA3183 | reverse complement strand
TCAAGCGCCGCTCCTACGGTGAGGTTTTATGAGATTATCAGCCGTTGATACCGCAATGGCGCAGCAGGGGTTCCACGCTGGGCTCGCGGCCGCGGAAGGCCTTGAACAGTTCCATGGGTTCGCGGCTGCCACCCTTGGCGAGAATTTCGCTACGGAAGGCACGGCCGGTGTCTTCGTTGAACTCGCCTTCTTCCTCGAAACGGGAGTAGGCATCCGCTGAGAGCACTTCCGCCCATTTGTAGCTGTAATACCCCGCCGCATAGCCGCCGGCAAAAATGTGCCCGAAGCTGTTGGGAAAACGGTTGAACGCGGGTGGCTGTATCACTGATACCTGCTCACGCACTTCGTTCAGGACCTGATAAATATCCAGCCCTTCCTGGTATTCGGCATGAATGCGCATGTCGAACAGGGAGAATTCCAGTTGCCGCACCATCTGCATGGCACCCTGGAAATTCTTCGCGGCCAGCATTTTTTCCAGCTTCTCCTTGGGCAGGGGCTCACCGGTTTCATAATGGCCGGAGATCAGCGCGATGCCCTCTTCCGTCCAGCACCAGTTTTCCAGGAACTGACTGGGCAGCTCCACCGCATCCCAGGCCACACCGTTGATGCCGGAAATACCGGACACATCCTGTTCGGTAAGCATGTGGTGCAGGCCGTGGCCGAACTCGTGGAACAGGGTGACCACTTCATCGTGGGTCAGCAGGCCCGGCTTGCCACCGGCGGGCGGCGCGAAGTTGCAGGTCAGATAAGCCACCGGCGTTTGCAGACTGCCGTCCGGGCGCCGACGGCGAATGCGGGCGTCATCCATCCAGGCGCCACCGCGCTTACCGGTGCGGGCATACATATCCAGATAGAAAGCCGCACGCACGCTGCCATCGTCGTCCACCAGCTCGTAGAAACGCGCATCCTCGTGCCACAGGTCCACATCATCACGCTGCCGGAATTGAATCCCGAACAGCTTGCCGACCACAGCGAACATGCCGTTAATCACGGTATCCGCCGGGAACCAGGGACGCAGCTCTTCCTCGGAAATGCTGTAGCGCTCTTCGCGCAGCCGCTCGCTCCAGAAACCGATATCCCAGGGGTTCAGATCGTCGGCACCCTTCTCGGCCGCAAAGGCCCTCAATGCCGCCAGTTCCTGTTCCGCCTGGGGCTTGGCCCGTTTGGCCAGGTCCTCGAGAAATTGAATCACCTCGTTCACATCACGAGCCATCTTGGTGGCCAGGGACTCTTCGCCAAAGTTGGCAAACCCCAGCAGTTGCGCCTGTTCGTGCCGCAATTTGAGGATTTCATCCATGATGGCGGTGTTGTCGAACTGGCCAGCCTGAGGACCCTGATCAGAGGCCTTGGTGGTCCAGGCCACGTACATTTCCTTGCGCAGCTCGGCGTTCTTGCAGTGGCTCATGACGGCAATAAAGACCGGCGCATCCAGCGTCAGCAACCAGCCGTCCTTTCCGTCCGCCTTTGCCCGGTCGGCGGCACCGGCTTTGGCACTGTCGGGCAGGCCATCCAGCTCCGCCTCATCGCTAATGTGTTTGGTCCAGGCCTGGGTGGCATCCAGGGTATTGTCGGAAAATTGGCTGGTCAGCTCAGACAGTCGCTTGGAGTTGGCCATGTATTGCGCTTTCTTGTCATCTGGCAGATCTACCCCGGAGAGGCGGAAATCACGCAGGGTATTTTCAATGTCTTTCTGCTGGGCTTCGCTGAGCGAGCTCCATTCATCACTGTCACGCAGCGCCTGGTAGGCGGCACACAGCTGTGCGTTCTGGCCCACTTCGGTGCCGTACTCACTGAGCAGCGGCAGGCAGCTGTTGTAGGCATTACGCAGGGCTTCATTCTGGGCCACCGCATTGAGATGCCCGGCAGGGCCGAAGGCCTTGCCCAGGCGGTCGTCTTCCTCATCCAGTGCCTGCACCAGATGGGCGTAATCGAACTTGCCCTCCGCCAGCACCTGCTGGATGCGCGCGCGGCCATCCGCCACCAATTGCTCCACGGCGGGCAATACGTGTTCTGGCTGGATTTTGGAAAACGGCGGCAGTTCCGGATAATCAATCAGCGGGTTGTTACTCATGGGTGTCCTGTCCTGGTTCTGTCTGCGCTGCTGGCAAGCGCTGACGAGTAGTCTCGTCCGGTTGCAGCAGCGTCTGGAAAATCAGCCACTTGCTCAGCAGGAAAACGCCAAGCAAGATCAGTATGGCAATCAATATACGGGTGGGCGGCTTGTTCATGGGCCTCCCTGACGACCACATTCAGCTATCGAGTTTATCAGTGATGGGGATTCGCCGCTTTGAAGACAAGGCCCCGCAGTTGGGGGAACGGGTATTTGTGGACCCGGATGCTACCGTGATCGGCGATGTGGTGCTGGGCGATGATTGCTCCGTATGGCCGCGGGCCGTCATTCGCGGAGATATGCATGCCATCCGCATTGGCGCCCGAGTCAGCATCCAGGACAACGCTGTGCTGCATATCACCCACGATTCCCGGTTCAACCCTGGCGGTTTTGCCCTGCAGATCGGTGACGATGTGACCCTGGCCCACCAGGCCATGCTGCACGGCTGCACCCTGGGCAACCGGGTGATGGTGGGCATGCAGGCCATCGTCATGGATGGCGCCGTAGTGGAAGACGACGTGATCATCGCCGCCGGGTCACTGGTGGGGCCTGGAAAGCGGCTGGAAAGTGGTTACCTCTACCGCGGCCAACCAGCCCGGCAGGTGCGTGCCCTCACCGCGGAAGAGAGGGAATTTCTGCCCTATGTGGCCGGGAATTATATGCGCTTGAAGGATCGGTATCTGGGTGAGGAGGGGTAAAGAGACTAACTGTAGGAGCGGCACTAGAGCCGCGAACCGAGCGTAGCGAGGGGAATGAAGATCAATCTAGCCGTCGTTCTGTTATTTCTGAAACCTGTCGAGCTCTGAGATTCCTGATCGCCCTGCGGGCGATTTCCGCGCAAGCGCGGTTCGCCATGCAAGCATAGCTCCTACAGCGGCTTCGTAGAGAACACAGATTTCGTGGGAACTTCTTGGCCTTTCCCTATCCAACCAGCGTAGCTCGTAGCTAGATCCTCCACATAAACGACATATTCCCGAAACTCAGAATATCATCGCTTTTACGAGTCGGCGATGAGGATCCCTGCAAGGTCAGCGTGAAGGAAAAATCATCCATCCTGATACCGCCGCCGAGCACCAGCCCGAGAATGCCGTCACGAGACTCAACATCATAGGGCCCACTGTTTTCTTCAAGGTAGGAATAGCCGATGTACTCGCCAAAGCTGGCAAAAAAGACTTCCCAGCCGAACCCCTCGCCATCGAACAAACCCACCAATGAACCGGCAGTACCAATGCCCGCATAATCGGGAATAAAGTTGCGCGGTAAATTCTGACCAATCCGCCAGAACCCACCGGCCCTGGCAGTACCATTAAAATTATTGGCATCCACCCCCCAGGCATAACCCACTTCACTTTCCAGCGGACCCTGAACATACCGGAACAGACGATGGGCATGAATAAAATAGGCGCCGCCGATGGCATCGTGGCCAAGCTGATTGTCCCAGCCTTTGGGCTCCTCAGAGCCGGTGATCTTGTGCACCACTTTTTGTGATTGTTCAGCGCCGGAATCCGGACCCACGATGCCAATCCGCACGCCGTAGCCGAACAGGCTGTTGCCGTTCCAGCTGAACAATCCCAACTCCAGATTACTGTAGCCCACGTAGGGAAGATCATTGAAGTCCGGCGTCTCCCTGGCGAGATCGGACGGAGTAATCATGATCTGTTCCAGGCTCAGGGTCAGTGCATGCTTATCGTCTACCAGGCTGATGCCTGGTAGCGGATCCAGCGCGGCGGCCAGACCACAGGTGAAAGTCCCATTTCTTTCACAACGATGATGGGCATCCCCCACCCAGCTGATGCGCACGCCATTGGTGTACTGGCCATCGGAACCGACGAACAAATCGTTATCCCAGGAAAACCCGAAGGTAGACGCCTGGCCACACAGGGGAAGCAGGCAGGAAAGGATCAACAGAACACGCGCGGACATGGCCATACCTCTTTCGGTAAAAAGACGTTCCCCGCTATCAACATCAAAAACGCCACCGCCGCTGCATAACCAGAAAGGCGAACGACGCGGACCATGTTATTAGTATCAATCCGTTCAGAGCTTCCACCCCGGCAATAAGACGCAAGGTGCCCACGGGATAGAGATCACCAAGACCCAGCGACGTATAACAGGCAGCGGAAAAATACAGGTGGTCCAGAAAACTGCCATCCACTGCACCGGCCAGATTCATGGCAGTATCGCCCCGATCCAGGACCAGGTAGACCAGGGCATACAGGGTCACTTCCACCATATGGGCAAAAAACATGGTGATCACAACCAGCAGAATTTCTCCACGAAAACGCTTCCAGCGTTTCAACAACGCCGACAGCCCCGCCAGAGTCCAGTAATGCAAGGTCACTGTGGTCAGCACCATGAACAGGCTGACCGCAGAGGCATACATTACTTCGTAAACGATGGCTTCGTGCTCCATGACTTATCTCAGCATGGCCATAACCGGTGCGCTATCCGGGCGCCAGCCACGCCAGATTTCAAAGGCTTCTGCGGCCTGCTCCACCAACATACCCAGACCATCGGCAGTGGCTACCGCACCCTGCTGTTGTGCCCAGATCATAAAAGGCGTCAACTCTTTGCCGTAAACCATGTCGTATGCCACAGCGCCTTCCGCCAGTAACCCCCCGGGCAGGTCCGGCATCTCGCCATGCAGACCGGCAGAGATGGCATTGATGACCAGATCGAAATGGCCCGTCAGACCGTCCAGCCCGCTACCCAATACCGGCGAGTTGTCACCGCTCATGAAACGGCGAGCCAGAATTTCCGCTTTCTCGGCCGTTCGATTGGCCACCCTTACCAGAGTCGGTTTTTCCGCCAGCAACGGTCCCATGACACCCCGCACAGCGCCACCGGCACCCAACACCAACACCCGCTTGCCGGCAATCACCCAGCCCTGGTTGTCGCGGATATCTTTTACTATGCCGGCACCATCGGTGTTGTCACCATGGAGCTGGTCACCATCCCACCACAGGGTGTTCACCGCAGCCGCCTGGCCAGCGCGCTCGGTGACCGCATCACACAGGTCGAAGGCCTGTTCCTTGAAGGGCACGGTCACGTTGGCACCCTGCCCCCCTTCTTCACGAAAGGCTTTTAACGTGCCGATGAAATCATCCAGTGGCGCTTCGCGCTTTTCATAGCGCAAATCATCATCGCGCTGGGCAGCAAAGGCATGATGAATATCCGGGGAGCGGGAATGGGCTACCGGGTTGCCGAACACACAATACAGGGCCGTCATAACCACTCCCGGTGAATCAGGAATTTTTGGTAAAGCTCGATTTCCGCACTGTCCGGCTGCGGATGCCAGTCGTAATCCCAACGCACCAGTGGTGGCAGGGACATGAGGATGGATTCGGTGCGCCCGCCAGACTGCAACCCGAAGATGGTGCCGCGATCGTAGACCAGGTTGAATTCCACATAGCGACCACGACGATAGAGCTGAAACTGACGCTCCCGGTCGCCATAATCATGCCCTTTGCGGCTTGCCACAATGGGACGGTAGGCCTGAATGTAGGCGTCGCCAACGCTGCGCATCAGCGCAAAACAGGTCTCGAAATCAAAGCGGTTTAGATCGTCGAAAAACAGTCCGCCCACGCCACGTGGCTCGTCACGATGCTTGATATAAAAGTAGTCATCGCACCAGCTTTTGAACTCCGGGTAGATGTCTTCACCGAAAGGATTACAGGCATCCCTGGCGGTCTGGTGCCAGTGCACCACATCCTCTTCGAAACCGTAGAAAGGGGTGAGATCAAAACCACCACCGAACCACCACACCGGATCTTCGCCCTCTTTTTCCGCAACAAAGAAACGGACATTGGCATGACTGGTGGGCACGTAAGGATTCTTCGGGTGAATAACCAACGATACGCCCATGGCCTGAAAACTGCGGCCGGCCAGTTCCGGGCGGGCCGCGGTGGCAGACGGCGGTAACTGATTGCCGAACACGTGGGAAAAATTCACCCCGCCCTTCTCAATCACTGCACCGTTTTCCAGCACACGGCTGCGGCCACCCCCTCCCTGCTCGCGGTCCCAACTGTCTTCACGGAAAGTGGCGCTGCCATCTTCCTCGGCCAGTTCCTCGCAAATGCGGTCCTGAAGTTCCAGCAGGTAGTCCTTCACCGCCTGCAGTGATACCTCTGACATGCCGTCTCCCGGTTTGTATTACTTGGCTTAAGCCCGCAAGGTGCGGCCACTTTCCAGATCAATAATGGTAGAGGGTTTGGCGGCCCGGTCACAGGCGCCGCTGACAATAAAGTCCAGCCTTTCACCAAGCTGACGGGCCACCTGGAACTGATTGCGGGCCGCCGGGCGGCCACTGATATTGGCACTGGTGGAAATGATCGGCTGGCCCACGGCCCGGCACAGATCTCTGGCCAAGGGGTGATCCGGTACCCGCACCGCCACCTTGGTAAAAGCGCCACGCACCCAGGCGGGTACGCTTTCGCGGGCGTCAACCAGATAGGTCAGCGGTGCTGGCCATTGCCTTGCCACTTGCTCACGCTGACTGTCGGTAAGGCGGATATAGGGTTCGAGTTGCGCCAGGTCTGCGCCGATCAGGATAAGCCCCTTGCTCACCGGCCGCTCCTTGATCGCCAGCAAATCCAATACCGCCTCTTCATTGAAAGGATCACAGCCCAGCCCATAGACCGATTCGGTGGGATAAGCCACCACGCCACCGGCCTGGATAATCTGTGCCGCGCTATGCAGATGCTGGTACATGAGAAACTCGCCCTGAAAGAAAGACGGGAAAATACCCTGCATAGGAAGCCGGCTCAAGAGAGAGCCCAGGATTGCACTGGTTAAAGAGGCACAGGGGCCAGATGTTTTGCCGTCAGAACCTTTTTGCCTTTCTTCACCTCAGTGGTGTCACACTCGACCTCCTCACCTGGGGTGAACGCCCACTCCTCCCCTTCCGGCATGGTGCCGATAATCCGGTAGCGCATACCTCCCACATGGACCGCCTCTACTGCACGCCATTCTCCTTGTCCTCGCAGCAGGGGCACATAGATCTCGAACATGGCACACCTCGAATTCAGACTCCCTGGCACCTTCAACATTCCGCCCCTGGCGAGAAAAGGTCAAATATCAGACGGGAGCCAGGGCAGGTATGCAGGGAAGGGCCATCAAGTCCGATCTAGGCCGCACCGCTGCGTTTCAGGTAGCCGCCGGCCACTCGCTCTACCCAGCCCTCCAGTTCCAGTTCGGAAAGCTGCCCTGCCAGATCGGTGATCGGCAGGCCGGTGCGCTCCTGCAAAACATCAAGGGAATTGAGCCCCCCGGTCAGGTGCTGGAGCAAGTCAGGCAAGTCCGGCTCATTGATACCCACCGCTTCGACACTACGCCGGAAGTCACCGAAGGCATGAAATATATCCTCCCGGGATTCAAGCCAGCTGGCACCATCACGCAATAGCTGATGGCAGCCCTTGCTCAAGGGATTGTGAATACTGCCGGGAATAGCGAATACCTCGCGCCCCTGGGCCAGAGCGGTGCGAGCGGTGATCAGGGAACCACTCTTGATGGCAGCTTCCACCACAATAGTGCCCAGACTCAGCCCGCTGATCACCCGATTGCGCTGGGGGAACTGGGCCGGCAGGGGCGGCGCACCGGGGGCAAACTCCGTGACCAGAGCACCACCGGCCGCCACGATCTGGCCGGCCAGCACCGCATTGCGGGGCGGATAGATGCGATCCGGCCCGCTACCCAGCACGGCCACCGTGCGCCCGCTACTGATCGCGCCCCGATGCGCAGCAGCATCCACACCCAGGGCCAGGCCACTGACGATAACAAAACCACTGCCCGCCAGATCCCGGGCAAAACGGCGACTGTTGTCCAGTCCGTCCGCTGACGCATTGCGCGCACCGACGATGGCAAGACCGGGCGCATTGAGCGCCGCCACACTGCCACGCACCGCCAACACACCGGGAGCGTCCCCGAGCTGGGCCAACAAGGAGGGATAATCCGCATCTCCCAGCGCCAGCCAGCGCCAACCTTGCTCTCGCAGATGCTCGTAATGCACAGTCAGGGAACCGGTGTGATCCAGCAGCTTGCGCCGCTCTTTCAGGCCAGCCGGCAACAGGGGGAGATAATCGGCCAGCGCAGTGCGGTCGATGGATTGCTGTTTCAGAGCGCGGCCCAGAGCCGCGGAAGACGGGGAAAACAACGCCTGCAATAGCAGGCGTTTGTATTGTCCGTCCATCGCCCACCTCCTTGTGTGCGTTTGACGGGTTGTCAGGAGCCGAAACTCCGGCGGTGAGCGCTACCGCAACTTAATGAATCAGTAGCTGCCCGCCGGGCTTTCGGCGATATCATGCATGTAAATAGGACGCTTGGACTCCATGATCAAGCCGTAGCTGACCTTGTCGAAGGCACGGAAGATCACCATGGAACCAGTCCTTTCCCTGGGCAGGCGCACCATATCCCCACGCTGGCGATCACGGACCGCCTCACCCTGACCAAAGACATCCAGCACATTGCCTTCTTTCAGTCCGTCACGCAGACCTTTGTTGACCACCACCACATCGTTACGTGCCACGCTATTGATGCGATCAAAGAAACGGATCACCTTGGCTTCGATCTTGGTATCCGGCGCCGACGGGTACAGCACGGAGCGAACCCTGCGATCTTCGGTGGAAAACAGCCGGTCATCAATCCGCAGGTCCTCGCTGGTCTTGGTCACCTGCAGAGTCAGCATATCCTCTTCATGGCCGGCCACACGCCCCAGACCGATCTGACGGGCTTCGTAGCCGAGCACTTCGTTGGTATCCGGGTCCACGTATTGCTCGCCGGTCCGGTAGAAACCGTAGCCCTGTTCCAGATTTTCCCACTGGGTCATGGCATCACGCGCATAAACGGTGTCACCTTCGCCAAAGATCACCCGACGATCACGGCCCCCAACGATGTAGGGAGCCTCGGCAATCTCCTGACGACTGACCACCAAACCTTCCTTCAGATACGCGGCAATGGCGCCGGCAGGAATGGCGGGAATAGCCTCATCGTTGGCGATCTCGCGCACTTTAGGAGTGAGTTTGACCGTGCCGTTGGGTAAAGTTTTCTCTTCCACACCGCGCTTCACCGACAGCCGGGGCTCTCCATCTACATAGGTCAGGCGGATCTCATCACCGGGATAGATCAGATGGGGATTGCTGATTTCTTCGTTGATCTGCCAGATTTCCGGCCATTGCCAGGGCTCTTGCAGAAAACGGGCGCTGATATCCCAGAGGGTATCGCCGTTCTTGACGAAATACTTGCCGGGATGCCCCTCTTTGAGCATGACCTGGGCAGCAGCCAGGCCGGATAAAGACACTAACAGCCCGAAGGCCAGGGCGCGCTGGACCGATTTCATCATCATCGGATTCCTTTTATCATTATTAGACTCATCCCCGAGAGCGGCCGTGGACCGAGTTTCACGGACACGGTTTCTTTTGGATATTAGCAATGCGATCATATATTTAGCAACCGAAATTCGAGTGCTATCGCAACTTCCGAGAAGGTACATGGCCAAACTGGAAATACTGGAATTCCCTGACCCCCGGCTACGCACGGTAGCAAAGCCTGTGGAAAAGGTAGATGACGAGCTTCGCAAACTGATCGACGACATGTTCGAAACCATGTACGCCTGCCCGGGCATTGGCCTGGCGGCTACCCAGGTGGATGTGCATCAGCGGCTGATCGTGATGGACCTGTCCGAGGACCAGACCCAGCCTCGCGTGTTCATCAACCCGGAGATCACCCCGCTCACCGATGAGGTGGCCCCATATGAAGAAGGCTGCCTGTCCGTGCCCGGCTTCTACGAGAAGGTGCAACGCCCGGCGCGGGTACATATCAAGGCCCTGGACCGGGACGGCAATACCTTCGAGGAAGAGGCCGACGAGCTGCTGGCCACCTGTATCCAGCATGAGATCGACCACCTGGATGGCAAGCTGTTCGTGGACTATGTCTCCCGGCTGAAGCGTGATCGCATCAAGAAAAAGCTGGAAAAGATCCACCGCCAGCAGGCATGAAAGCAGTGACTAGCTACGAGCTTCTAGCGGCTAGGCGCGATCATGTTTTGTCATTGTCTTGGGGAGCTGATGCCCGCGCCCGACCATGAAGCGCGGCTGACAGCTAAGTATAGGCTCACACCTGCAACCGCGTAGTTGCTCGCAGCTAGAAGCTAGAAGCTCATAGCTCTCAAACAAGAGGCTTTTCATTGAAACCCTTACGCCTTGCCTTCGCCGGCACCCCGGATTTCGCCGCCGCCAGCCTGCAAGCGGTGCTGGACAGCGACCATGAGGTGGTTGCCGTGCTCACCCAGCCGGATCGGGCCGCCGGGCGCGGCAAGAAAGTGCAACAAAGCCCGGTCAAGGTACTGGCCGAACGCCACGGCATTGCGGTACTGCAACCGGAAAACCTGAAGGGCGACGAGATCCGCCAGCAACTGCGTGACTTGAATCTGGATGCCCTGGTCGTGGTGGCCTACGGCCTGATCATTCCCCAGGAGGTGCTGGATATGCCGCGCCTGAGCTGCCTCAACGTGCACGGCTCCCTGCTACCCCGCTGGCGCGGTGCTGCCCCTATCCAGCGCGCCATCACCATGGGTGACACCGAAACCGGCAACACCATCATGCAGATGGAAGCGGGCCTGGACACCGGCCCCATGCTGCTCAGCGAAAGCCTGCCGATTGGCGATAGCGAAACTGGTGGCGAACTGCATGACCGACTCGCCGCCCAGGGCGCCCGCCTGCTGGTCACCGTACTGAACGATCTGGAGCAGTATCTGGCCAACGCCACCGCGCAGCCGGACGACGGTGTCACCTACGCCCACAAGTTGAGCAAAGCGGAAGCGCGCCTGGATTTTCGCCTGCCCACCCGCGCCCTCTACAACCGCATTCGCGCCTTCAATCCCTTTCCAGTGAGCTGGGTCCCACTGAACGGTCAGCCCATGCGTATCTGGCAAGCCAGCGAAAGCCCGCAACCTGGCCGGGATAACGATGAGCCCGGCCATATTCTCAACGTGGACGACAGCGGCATCCATGTGGCCACCGGCGATGGCGCACTGATTCTTGAAGAACTGCAACTGCCCGGCAAGCGGCGCATGGCCGTGGCCGATCTGCTGCGCGGTAACCCGGATCTGTTCCAGGTAGGCGAACCGCTGGGTGACTCCATTGACAACGTCTGACCCGCGCCTGACCGCGGTACGTGTCCTCAACAGGGTACTGCCCGGTAAAGGCGACGGGGAAAGCCTGCGCGAAGTGCTGCGTGACTTTCCCCTGCAGGGCGCCGACGGCGGCCTGATGCGCGATATCTGCTTCGGCGTCTGCCGCCACCTGCGTCCGCTCAACCACTGGCTCAACCAGCAACTGGGCAAACCCCTTAAAGCCAGCGCCCAACCGGTGCGGCTAGCGTTACTCGCCGGGCTCTACGAACTGTGGTTCAGCGAGCGCCCCGCCCACGCCATCGTCAACGCCTACCCACAGCTGTGTCGCAAACTGAAAGCCCCCTGGGCCGCCGGGCTCAGCAATGCCATTCTCCGCAAGGCCAGCAAACTGACGATGGATGAGGCCGTCGCCGACGCCAACCCCAACATCCAGCTCAGCCTGCCGGACTGGCTATTCAAGCGCTGGCAGCAAGACTGGCCCGCCGACGCGGAAGCCATGGCCCGGGCCAACCTGCAAACACCGCCCTTCACCCTGCGAGTGAACCGGCGCCAGCAGCAGCGCGCCGGAGCCATTGCCGCCCTCGGCGACGGCGCCCGCCCCGGCGAGCTGTCCCCCTGGAGCGTCTACCTGAGCCCGGCCCGCCCGGTATTCCAGCTGCCAGGTTTTGAACAGGGCGCCCTGTCGGTGCAGGACGAAGCCGCCCAGCTGCCCGGCGAAGTCCTTCAGTGTCCACCCACCGGCCGCATCCTGGATGCCTGTGCTGCACCTGGCGGCAAGACCGGCCAGCTCTGCGAGAAATTCCCCGACGCGGAGCTGGTCGCCCTGGAGCTGGAAGGCAAGCGACTGACTCGCATCAAGGAGAACCTGGCCCGCCTCAGTGCCGAGGTCACCCTGCTGCAAGGCGATGCCAGCAACCCGTCAAGCTGGTGGGACGGCACCCCCTTCGACGCCATCCTGCTCGATGCCCCCTGCTCCGCCACCGGCATCCTGCGCCGCCAGCCGGATGTGAAATGGCATCGTAAAGCGTCCGACATCCACGCACTGGTTGATTTACAAGCGCGCATGCTGGATGCACTATGGCCGCTGCTCAAACCCGGCGGCATGCTGGTGTATGCCACCTGTTCGGTACTGCGGGATGAAAACGATCATCAGGTCAGCGCCTTCCTGCAACGCCAGCCACAGGCCCGGGATGTGACGCCACGGCCGGAAGAGGCCACAATGGTCAGCGCGGGATGGCAGCTGTTCCCGCAACACCATGGCCCAGACGGTTTCTATCTGGCGTGCCTGCGAAAGGACACTTGAGCGGGCAGCGTTTTCTCCTTTGTGAGAAAAGTCGTGTAAGAGCGCCGCTCGAGGCACCAATCCTCCCCTGGTCTTACAGGGAAGGGAATCGCGCTGTTCGGGGACTGGAGAGACAGCAAAGCGCATGAAGATCATTATTCTCGGTGCCGGCCAGGTGGGCGGCACCCTGGCCGAGAACCTGGCCAACGAGCGCAACGACATCACCGTCATCGATACCGATGCGGAACGGCTGCGCGAACTGGGCGATCGCCTGGATATCGGTACCGTGCGCGGCATGGGCTGCTATCCGGCGGTGCTCAAGAATGCCGGCGCCGAAGACGCAGACATGCTGATCGCGGTCACCAACTCCGACGAGGTGAACATGATCGCCTGTCAGGTGGCCTACTCCCTGTTCCGCACGCCCTCCAAAATCGCCCGTATCCGCACCGCCCACTACACCAGCCGGTCCGACAAGCTGTTCAACGAAAACGCCCTGCCCATTGATGTGATCATCAGCCCCGAGCAGGTGGTCACCGACTATATCAAGCGGCTTATCGAGCACCCCGGCGCCCTGCAGGTGGTGAACTTTGCCGGTGGCCGGGTACAGCTGGTGGCCGTGCGCGCTTACTACGGCGGGCCACTGGTGGGCAACGAGCTGCGCGAACTGCGCAAGCACATGCCCAATGTGGACACCCGGGTGGCCGCCATCTTCCGCCGCGGCCGGCCCATCATTCCCGAAGGCAACACGGTGATCGAAGCGGATGATGAAGTCTTCTTCATCGCCGCCAAGAACGATATCCGTGCGGTGATGAGTGAATTGCGCCGTCTGGAGCACAACTACAAACGCATTCTGATTGCCGGCGGCGGCAACATCGGTTACCGGCTCGCCAAGAGCATCCAGCACCGTTACAACGTGAAAGTTCTTGAGCGCAGCCCCGGCCGCGCGGAATGGCTCGGCGAAAAACTGCATCAGACTGTGGTGTTACAAGGGCTCGCCACAGACCGGGACGAACTGCTCAAAGCCAACATCGAAAATACCGACGTGTTCTGCGCCCTCACCAACGATGACGAAGCCAACATCATGGCTTCATTACTGGCCAAGCGGCTGGGCGCGCGAAAGGTGATGACGCTGATCTCCAACCCGGCCTACGTGGATCTGGTCCAGGGCCACGATATCGATATCGCCATCTCGCCCCAGCAATCCACCATCGGCAGCCTGCTCAGCCATGTACGGCGGGGTGATGTGGTCAACGTCTATTCCCTGCGCCGGGGTGCAGCGGAAGCCATCGAGGCGATTGCTCACGGGGACAGCAAATCCTCGAAAGTGGTGGGCCGCGCCGTTGAAGACATCGACCTGCCGGAAGGCACCACCATCGGTGCCATCGTGCGCGGCGAAAAGGTGCTGATTGCCCACGATAACGTGGTGATCGAACCGGATGATCACGTGATCCTGTTCCTGATCGACAAACGCCGCACCCGGGACGTGGAAAAACTGTTCCAGGTCGGGTTTACCTTCTTCTAACGGCCGAGGCCACGCCAGCGCATGCATTTTGCACTGATCTCGAAAATTCTCGGCCTGCTACTGGTGGTGTTCAGCTTCACCATGATGCCGCCGGTGGCCGTGTCCTACTGGTATCAGGAAGGCAGCGAAGGCCCCTTCCTGGTGTCATTCGTGATCACCCTGCTGTTGGGGCTGGCCCTGTGGCTCCCCTTCTTCAAGCACAAGGAAGAACTGCAGACCCGCGACGGCTTTCTGGTGGTGACCCTGTTCTGGTCGGTACTGGGTTTGATCGGGGCCCTGCCACTGTATATCAGTAATGACGTCCCCGTCGGCTTCACCGATGCCGTGTTCGAATCCATGTCAGGGCTGACCACCACCGGTGCCACCATCCTTTCCGGCATCGATTTCCTGCCTAAATCGATTCTTTTCTACCGCCAGCAACTGCAGTGGCTGGGTGGTATGGGCGTGGTAGTGCTGGCCGTTGCCATTCTTCCCATGCTCGGCGTGGGTGGCATGCAGCTTTACAAGGCAGAAATCCCCGGCCCCATGAAGGATGCCAAGCTCACCCCGCGCATCGCCGAAACGGCCAAGGCCCTGTGGTTGCTCTACCTGTTTATCACCGTCGCCTGTGCCGTGCTTTATTGGGCAGCGGGGATGACCATCTTTGATGCCATCTGCCACAGCTTCAGCACCGTGGCCACCGGCGGCTTTTCCACCCACGACGCCTCCATGGCCTACTGGGACAACCCCTGGATCGACTGGACCGCCACCCTGTTCATTCTGATCGGCGGCGTCAATTTTGCCCTGCACTTTGCCGTCTGGCGGGGGCGCTCATTGATCGCCTATATTCTTGATCCTGAATTCCGCTTTTTCATGACCCTGTTCCTGCTTTACACCGGGCTGATTACCGTCGGCTTGCTGGCCTTCGAGGTGGATGTGACTGCCGATGATGCACTGCGCCACTCCGCTTTCCAGGTAGCTTCCTTCAGCACCGGCACCGGGCTCACCAGCACCAACGCCGCCGCCTGGCCGGGCTTTATTCCTTACCTGCTGATCTTCACCAGCTTCATCGGCGGCTGCGCCGGTTCCACCGGCGGCGGCATGAAAGCAGTGCGAGCCGCCCTGGTATTCCATCACAGCGTGCGCGAGTTGCGTCGGCTGATTTATCCCAACGGCATCTTTGCCCTTCGCTTTGGCCGCCACTCGGTCCCGGATCGGGTATTACAGGCCGTGTGGGGCTTTGTCGGGGTCTACATCACCCTCTCGGTCATCTTCACCCTGCTGTTCACCATGACCGGCATGGACCTGACTACCGCCGTCAGTGCCGTGGCCGCCAGCCTCAATAACCTGGGTGTAGGTATCGGCCAGGTCGGCGGCGGTTTTGCCAACATTACCGACAGCGCCAAGTGGATGATGACGGTACTGATGGTGGCCGGGCGACTGGAAGTATTTACCCTGCTGGTGCTGTTTACGCCCATGTTCTGGCGACAATAAAAGGGCAGTTACTAGTTAACAGTTAATAGTTGCGCGTGGGGAGCCCTGCCAACGGAAAGGCCGTGCCCACGCCAACAAAACCGCACCGTTATGCAGTCCACATAGGTTATCCCTTATGGCTTTCATTCCGCTGGCATTCGTGGGGCTTTTTATCATTCTGGCAGTGTGGGCCGTTCGCTCACCCAAGTCTCGTACCGATAAAGAAGTTGGTTTAACCCCGCAGTTTGAAGAAATCTGTGGCGGAAGGATTGGAATGATGAACTACACTTGGCCATTAGTTCGTCATTCCATCTATGATGACTTCATTGTTATCAAGTGCCTAGGTGGCTGTTACACCATCCCAAGAAATAGCGTAAAGGTTGAGAGAGGCGACGGAGTTTTATCCAATGGCGTGCTTTATAAATCGCCAAAGTATCTCGGCCAAGAACTACGCATCTGGACTAGCTCTAAAAATGTGGTTTTAGAGGTTCTAGAGAGAAATGCATAACAAGCGGCGCCAGGCAACATCACGACTCCTGCCGTAACCACCCGCTGGCCCGCCCGAAGTGATGGGCGTAACGAATACGCAGCTTTAAGCGCGAAGAGCTGCCAAAGCCAGACGCTAGTCTCGCTTCTGACAGCAGCTCCGCAGACACAAAAAAGCCCCGGCGGTTGCCGGGGCTTTTTTGTTCTAGCTGTTAACTATTCATGATTCACTGTTAACTGCTTTTACGCGATATTGTTCACCCGCTTGGACTCGCGGAACAGCTGGTCCAGTTCGCCTTCGTAGTAGGCTTCCACCCGCGGGTTCATCACTTTCTTCCACAGCGGCGGGATCAGGGCCAGCACGTACATGGTGGCGTAACCGGCAGGAAGCTGCGGGCTTTCCTCGTAGTGACGCAGCACCTGATAACGACGCTTGGCATAGGCGTGGTGATCACTGTGACGCTGCAGCTGGAACAGGGCCAGGTTGGTCAGCAGGAAGTTGGAGTTCCAGCTGTGGGCCGGCGTTACCCGCTCGAAGCGACCTTTTTCGTTCACACGACGGTGCAGGCCGTAGTGCTCGATATAGTTGATGATTTCCAGTGCCAGGGCAGCGAAGAAGCTTTGGCCCAGGAAGAACACCACACCCTGCCAGCCCCACAGCAGACCGAAGGTCACCGCAAACAAGGCAGAAATGCTGTACCACCAGATCAGCTCGTTATAGATACTGATGTTTTTCTTGCCCTTACGCTCCAGGTATTTCTTTTCCAGGCTCCAGGCATTCTTGAAGTTGCGCACAAACGCTTTGGGCAGGAAGTCATACAGACTCTGGTTGTAGCGGCTGGAAGAGGCATCGTCCGGGGTAGACACATGCACATGGTGGCCACGTACGTGCTCAACCTTGAAGCCGGCATAGGTCACGGTAGACAGCAACAGGCCGCCCATCCAGTTTTCCACCTTGGGATCCTTGTGAATCAGCTCGTGGCCCAGGTTGATGGCGATGATGCCACCCACAGTACCGATGGACACGATCCAACCGATCTTGCCGAGCAGACCATAATCATTGGTCATGAAAACATGGCCGGCGTAAAACAGCACCGCGATCCACACAAAGCCCATGGCGATGGCAGACACCCGGTAAAAAATCTCTTCACTCATGCTGGGGACTTGCACATCTTCACTGGGGTTGGTCGGATCTTTCCCCACCAGATAATCCAGTACCGGGATAATCCCGAAAATAAAGGCATACATGAACCAAGCCCAATAATCCTGAGTGCCGCTATCCACACCCACATAGGCCGAGAAAGGCACAAGCGGCACCATGAATGCCCAGAAAGTCAGGTACCCGTATTTTTTCATTTTTAGCATTACGTCAGCGTTCATGCTCTCGAACATGGCTTATACCTCGCTAGTTCAAGCCAAAAGTAACAGTCTTCAATGTGACGATCAGGTTATCCCTGATTTCTTGAATTGTCAAACAACTCATTTAGTGCCATAGTATCGACCTTGGAGGATAATTCCCGCCGAAGCCGAAAAGGACCTTTTCATGTCGTTGAAAGCCGTCAGCCTGAGTGAGCAGATTGCCCAGCACCTGGCCGAGCAAATCATCACAGGCACCCTGGCACCCGGAGCTCGTTTGCCGGAAAATGATCTGGCCAAGCAACTTGATGTGAGCACCAACTCACTTCGCGAGGCCTTTCGTGTCCTGGAAAAGCAGCACCTGATTGAGTTGCAGCCGCGCAAGGGCGCACGAGTGTGCGACGTCACAGATGAGCAGGTTCACGACCTTTACGACTTCCTTTTCATGCTCCTGTCGCGGCTGGCCGGCCAGGCTGCCAGCAACTGGATGCCCGGCCAGATAGAAGACCTGGTGGAGCTACTGCCCCAGCTGGACCAGCATTATCAGAACAACGACCTGCCCGCCGCCCACCAGCTGGCGTTCCGCTTTGTGGAAATCGCCACCGAACGATTCGCCAACAACCGCTACCTGGCCACCGACATCGTCGATCTGATCCCCCTGCTCAAGCGCTACACCTTTATCGCCCTGCAGGAAGACACCTCCGAGTTCGACGTTTCTCTGCAGCTGTTCAAGCGCTTGCTGATCAACGTGGTCGGCCGCAACACCGCCGATGCCGAAGCAGACATCCGCGAATACGGCGAAAACCAGTGCCAGATCGTCCTGCGCGCTATCGCCAAACGCCGCAACGCGGCTTAAAAGGCAATTAATAGTTCGCGAGCTGAGGCGAGCACCAAGAGCAAACGCATGAGGCCGCGCCTACCTCGTAGACGCGGCCTCATGCATTAGAAAAACAGAGGCGCCTGCTTCGCGCGTTATTAATTATTCATCATTAACTATTAATTGCTTCCCCACACAATCCCCACAAAGCCTCCTTGCTCCATTGCCATGCTGACCTCCATCACAAGGAGGCCACCATGAAACTGACGCTTTTCTTCTCGCTATTGCTACTGACCCTCACCGCCCAGGCGGACTGGCAGGACGAGGCCGCCACCGGCGCGCTGCTGCTGGCCGATGACCAGGGAGACATTACCGCCGCCACCCTGCTCCATACCGATGCTCACATCACCGTCAGCGGCCCGCTGGCGCGGGTCACCCTGACGCAACGATTTCACAATCCCAGCCAGCAGTTTCGTGAGGGCCGTTATCTGTTTCCTCTGCCGGAAAACGCCGCCGTGGACGGCATGGTGCTGACCGTCGGAGAAAGACGCATCGTCGGCCGCATCGACAGGAAAGCCGAGGCGGAAGAGGCTTATCGTCAGGCCCGCGCCAGCGGCAAGAAAGCCAGCCTGGTCAGCCAGCAGCGCCCCAACCTGTTCACCACCGCCGTGGCCAATATCGCTCCCGGCGAAACCGTGCAGGTGGAACTGCATTACCAGCAGACCCTGAACGTGGACGGACGCCGCTTTCAATTGCGCCTGCCGCTCACCCTGACCCCGCGCTTCACCCCAGCCACGGAAACGCCCCATCCCCTGGATTCGCTGCTGCGCAATACCGTGGCCAACCCCGGCGGCCCGGCCGAGGCCGGCACCGCGTCGATCCGCATTGATCTGGACGCTGGCAACCGCCTGGCAACCCTGGGTAGCCCCAGCCACGCCATCCACTCACAACGCCACGGAAGACACTACACCATCACCCCGAAAGGCGGCTCCGTGCCCATGGACCGGGATCTGCTGCTCAGCTGGGAACTGGAAGACAAGGGCGAACCACTGGTCACCAGCTTTCACGAAGAGATCGATGGCGAGCACTACGCCCTGCTGATGGTGGTCCCGCCGGAAACCGGGCAGCTGACAACGCTGCCACGGGAAACCTTATTTATTATCGACAGCTCCGGCTCCATGGGCGGCGCCCCCATGCGCCAGGCCAAGGCCAGCCTGCAACGGGCCCTGCAACGCCTGAAACCCGGCGACCGCTTCAACATCACCGACTTCGACAGCCAGCACACCCTGCTGTTTGATCAACCTGCCACAGTCACCGACGCCAGCCGCCAACAGGCTCAACGCTTCGTGGACAGCCTGCATGCCGGTGGCGGCACCCACATGCTGCCCGCCCTCAGCGCCACCCTGGCCCAGCCAACCAGCGACGGCTACCTGCGCCAGGTGATCTTTATCACCGACGGCGCCGTGGGCAACGAGAACGGTATTTTCCGCGCCCTGCACGAACAGCTCGGTGAAGCGCGCCTGTTCACCGTGGGCATCGGCTCCGCCCCCAACAGCCACTTCATGACCCGTGCCGCCCAGTTCGGGCGCGGCAGCTTTACCTACATCAACGACCAGAACCAGGTCCAACAGGGCATGGATACGCTCTTCCGCCGCCTGGAATCACCGCTGATGCGCAACCTGCAGGTGCTGCTGCCGCAGGGCATCGTCGCTGACCGCTGGCCACAAAAACTGCCGGACCTGTACGCCGGTGAGCCCCTGCTGGTGGCCATGAAATTATCCGCCCCAACGGACCGGATCACCGTCAGCGGCTACAGTGACCGACACTGGCAACAACCGATCGCCCTTCACACCAACAGCAACCACCCGGGCACCGCCAGCCTGTGGGCCCGACGCAAGATCGCCGACCTGATGGACCGCATCACCCTGGGCGCCCCGGAAACCGACATCGCCCCGCAGATCACCCAGGTCGCCCTGCGCCATCAACTGGTCAGTCACTACACCAGCTTTATCGCCGTGGAAGAAACCGTCTCCCGCCCGGCCCATCAACCGCTGCTGCACGACACCATCCGCAACCAGGCACCCCACGGCACTCAACAGAATACGGCCTGGCCCGGCACGGCGACACCGGCGCCGCTGTTGTGGCGGCTGGCCGGCTTGATGCTGATCGCCTACCTGCTGCTCTGGCTACGCCAGCGGAGACAGACCCATGGCACGGCTTGAACGAGGCTTGCTGGCATTCAGTCTGGCGGGGCTTCTCGGGCTGGCAGGCTGGGCCAGCTGGCTGGATGGCAAGGCCTGGCTGGCCCAACACCTGATCGCCTACGCCTGGCACACCACCCTGGACCAGGGCGCCCCCCAGCGCCCCTGGCCCTGGGCAGACACCTGGCCAGTGGCACGCCTTACCACCCCCGCCGGCAAAACCCTTTACGTGCTTGAAAGTACCAGCGGCGAAGCCCTGGCCTTCGGCCCCGGCCGACTGACAGGGGGAATCGGCAGCGACCAGGCCCTCACACTGGCCGGCCACCGGGATACTCACTTTGCCTTTCTAGAAACCCTGAACAGCGGCGACCCACTCACCGTGGAATTTACCGACGGCTCACAGCAGCGCTTTCAGGTCAGCTCGCAGCAGGTCATCAACAGCCAGCAGCACCCCCTGCATATCCCCCGTGACAACCAGCAGCTAGTGCTGATCACCTGCTACCCCTTCGACGCCATCACCGCCGGCGGTCCCTTGCGCTACATCATCACCGCCAGGGCGTAACAGTGGGAGCCATCGTTCGATGGCGAATGAAGCTCGCGACGGTGAAAGCGAAGCGATTGTAACGTTTGAGGGGATGGGGATGATTGAATCCAGGAAGCAACACCAGATAGGAGAGCCCCCCCCCGTTGGAGCTTTGCTCGCAAAGCGAAGGCGCTTATCCATTCCGCAGAGATTCGCTTTGCCAGCAAAGCCCCAACGGCACACTACCGTTCATCAAGTCAGTATCATCCAGACACTTGCGGATCAGACCAGCAGGCTCTCAGCCCTGATAGTCACTGCAAAACCCAAGCTTCTCGCTGGCGAGATACGCGCAGAACGCCTCAACGTCATCGTTGGCATAGGTATTGGAAATCAGCTCACTGGGAATCAACCCCTCATCCCAGCGGTTCGCTATGATCCTGTGGGCCTTGCCACCCTCGTCACCGGGGAAAATGTTCACCTCGGCGGTTGTCTGATGAATATAAAGATCCCGAAGCGCTCTGGAACAACGAAACTGGCCAGCCTCGGCATCAATGCTGCAGGTATAGCCCGCGTCGGAGAAAAATGTATCCGCAGTAGCGAACAGATGCTCTGTGCTTAGGCGATCATCTGGTAGCGAAGAAATAGTCTTGGGGGCATCGCCCGTCACATTTGTGCAGCCGACGAAAACAAAGACGATAAGGAGGAGAAAAACAGGCTTCATCATTTCGGGGCATACTCTCTTTTTCACCACGGACCTGGACAGAGAGGTTACCGCCGCGGTTCAATTTTGATTCTAGGCATTGAATTCATCTGAATACTGCCAGGTCTTTCTTGGGTTGTTGTATCGGGGCATTTTTCACCCCCTCTGGTTAAGGGAAGGTGTCCACTAAAGTGGTTACAGATCAGCCGAGTGAAACGAGGTCCAGCCCCGCAGGGTCGATGCTGCCTGGCCTTGTTATAAGATTTAGGTAAAGCATCAATGTCCGCCTTAATATTTTTTGCTGCTCTTGCTTGTTACCCAAAGATATATGAGCAGCCCAAGGCTTACCAACAAGCACACCGAAGAAATTTTGAACATAAGCTGTATGCCTGTATTGGGGCAGCCCCACATACAGGTAGACATTAGCCCGACTACCGAAATAGCAAGAATAAATATATTCGCTACAACTGCTAAAAAATATCTCATGGGTAAACGAGCTTATAACGCCCGGCGCAGCGGGAAAATTGGAGCGAGGAACGAGCGGAAATTTGATCCGCCTGCCGCCGCTTGTTATGAAAGGCCATAGACCAGCCCAACCGCTATAAAAACACCGCTAACAACCCCGATAGCTCTATGAGCCCACATGAGCTTTGCGCTGCGCTTTACAAGGAATGCCAAGTAAGAGCCCAGCCAAGCAATAAGCCCAAATATGCCCAGGTTCACTAAAATTGCAGCAAGCCCATCAACCTCATATGCATTCCCAAACTTGTCTCCATACACAGCCCTACTAGAGAGCAGGTTATCGAACGTAAGGAATACCAGAAGGCCCACCACGAAGAGAACAGGGATCATTCCGGCCATATATATGAAGTTGGGTCGTTTACTCATATTCATAACAGCGTATTAAGACGAACGATTCGACTTAATTCAATTCGACATAATTGTTTTTGGCTTATCACATTGGCCACGAATAATTTGATATTGGTTAGTGACTTACCACCAAGTTGAGAATTTATCCCAACTGAAAAATCGCGAACGTTCGACATAATGCTAGTACGAGCGTGCTTTTTGGCAAAGTGCCTCCCCTTTAGAAATCCACTTTATATCAGCCAGTTAGCATTTTCTGTAAGCCATATCCTACAAATCCCGGGCTGGTTCTGGTGAAGACGGGGAAGTGGGCATGTTTGTGATGGGCGGGGTGTTCGCCATGCAAGCATAGCTCCAACGGGATAGGGAAGTTATCGCAGTGCGCAGGTCGGGAGGGCATAAAAAAACGCGGCCGGGGCCGCGTTTTTTTGATGCTGAAATCCTGAGGATTTATCGCCCGATAATTTCCCGGGAGATGATTTCCTTCATGATTTCGCTAGTGCCGCCATAGATACGCTGGATGCGGGCATCCACGTAGTCGCGGGAGATGGGGTATTCCTGCATGTAGCCGTAACCACCAAACAGCTGCAGACATTTGTCGGCGACCACACCTTGCAGCTCGGTGGTGGTGAGCTTGGCGATGGAGGCGTTGGTGGCGGTGAGTTCGCTGCGGTCGTACTGGTCGATGCACTGTTCGCCGTAGGCGCGGTTAACCACCACCTGGGCGTGCAGATCCGCCAGCACGAAGCGGGTGTTCTGCAGGCTGGAGATCGGCTTGCCGAAGGCCTGGCGCTCTTTGGTGTATTCGATGGTGCGCTCGATCATGCCTTCGCAGGCAGCGATGGCGCCCAGGGCCAGGATCAGGCGTTCGCGGGGCAGTTCGTTCATCAGGTTGGCGAAGCCTTTGCCTTCACCACCGAGAATCTGGTCGGCGCCCACTTTCACGTCTTCGAAGAACAGCTCGGAGGTGTCAGCGGCGTGATGGCCCATTTTTTCCAGGTTACGACCACGAGCGAAGCCCGGCAGGGAGCAATCCACGGTGAACAGGGTCATGCCCTTGGAACCGGCGTTGGGGTCGGTCTTGGTGGCGAGCACGATGACGTCGCAGTGCTGGCCATTGGTGATAAAGGTTTTCTGGCCGCTGATCTTGTAGCCGTCGCCATCCTTGTCGGCACGGGTTTTCATGCCCTGCAGGTCGGAACCGGCGCCAGGCTCGGTCATGCCGATGGCGCCCACGGCTTCACCGGTAACCATTTTCGGCAGCCAGGTCTGTTTCTGCTCTTCCGTGCCCAGGTGCAGGATGTAGGGGGCAACGATATCGGAGTGCACGGAGATGTTGGAGGCCAGGGCACCGTAACCGGCGCGGGAGGCTTCTTCCACGATTACCGCTGACAAGCGGAAGTTGGCGCCGAAGCCGCCGTACTCTTCCGGTACGTCCACGCACAGCAGGCCATTCTCGCCCATCTTGTTCCACAGCTCACGGGGGAACATCTCGGCTTTTTCCCACTGGTCGTAGTGTGGAGCCACTTCGTTTTCGAGGAATTTTTTGACGTTGTCGCGGAACAGTTCGATTTCGTTTTGATCAAGCATTTCAGACAGTCCTGTTGGTCAACGGCACCGCCCCGAGGTCGGGGCCGGCAAATCTATGGCCAACATTCTAGCGGCACGGTGTGAAGGCAACATCATCCGCGAGTGACTGTCCGGTCCGCTGTATACCGTTTTCCCGGGCGCTAACGTCGCTTCCCGCCCCTGCAACGGACTTTGCCGCCGCAGGAGCGATGGGCTACGTCAGATCGGCTCGATGCTGATCTCGGCCTTGAGGGAATTGGCCACGAAACAGTTGCGATGGGCACTGGCGTGGAGCTTGTCCATCGCAGCGGCATCCGGTTCCTGGCCATCATCAAACACCACCCGCGGGCGCAGGACGATGCGGGTGATGGCCAGGCGCCCGTCGCTGCCCTTCTCCACCGTGCCGGTTGGCTGGTCGATATAGCTGAGCACCTTGTGGCCCTGTTTGGCGGCAATCGACAGGAAGGTAAGCATGTGACAACTTGCCGTGGCGGCGATTACTGCCTCATCCGGGTTAACCCGGTTGCCGCTGCCGAAGTATTCCGGTGAGGCCGAGGCCTGCACCACTTCGCCACCGGCGAAAGTCCACTCGTGTCCCCGGTTGAAGTGTTCGTAATCGAACGAGGCGCCCGGCTTCAGATGCCAGGCGACCGTTGCACCGTATTCACTCATGATTCGCTCCCTCTGTTGCATCACGGTTTTCTGTTCTCCTGTTTCAACCATGATACTGCAGGGTCGCCAATGCAAGATTGTCGTGGATCAAACCTCCGGCTTCGGCGATAACAGGCAGCGCTCCACCTGATCCAGCACGCGGTTGCTGTACAGCAAGGCGCAGTGCCCCAGGTAAGGAACGTTGATGTTGGCTTCAGCACCATCCAGAACCGCGGTGGATACCGGCAGCACGAAGTTGTCCAGGTTGGAGTAGATGGAGAAGAAACGGGCGCCGCCCGGGCAGCTACCGCCTTCTGCCAGCTCCTGCACAAAGGGACTCTGGTAGCGCATCTGCGCCGCAGAGCCCTGGGCCGGGAACAGGCCGGCAATACGCGAGCCATAGTGGGGGCTGCCGAGGGTGATGACCCGGTCGACCTTGCCGGCCAGGCCCAGGTTTTTCAGGGCGTAGCGGGTCAGCGGCCCGCCCATGGAGTGGCAGACGATATGGGCTTTTTGCGCACCGGTGGAGGCGAGGATGCGCTCCACATGGTCGTTGACCTGCTGGGCCAGTTTGCGGGCGTTAATATGCGGTGGGGTGTAGCTCACCGAATACACATTGCCCCAGCCACGCCATTTCAGTCGCCACTGCATGAACAGGAAGTTGGCGCTGTTACCGCCGTAGCCGTGCACCAGAATCACCGGGGTTTCCCCGTGGTGGCGGCTGCGCACCGGTGAGGCATCGTGAATCAGCCGCAGCGGGTAGCTGAACACCAGCACGGTAAGGCTGGCGGCTTCCTTGATGATGCCCACCACGATAGGCACCAGACGCAGCGGTTGCTCACCGGGCAGCTGCGCCTGCTCGGGAAAGCTGCGACGGTCGTAGAACCAGCACATGTAGAACAACAGGGTGATAGACACTGTCGTGAATATCGCCAGTGCCAGAAGAAAAATGATCAGACCCATCCCGTAATTACTCCGTTGTTGTTTTTACCGACGCTAGGCCAGTGCCGGGGACCATGAAGCGCCGCTGGTATGACTGTCGGACAAGGTGTGAAGAGAATTCACAATTGGTCGCCCCCTTACCTGTTGGAGCTTTGCTCGCAAAGCGAAGTCCAAGGGTAATCTCAAACCTTCGCTTTGCGAGCAAAGCTCCAACGGCGGCTTTCTTCGGCTAGGCAAGCAGCCCCTGCTCTTGCAACCAGGTAGTGCAGTGCGCCACCGCTTCGGCCAGTTTGTCGTTCTGACCAAAGTAATAGTGGTTGGCCCCGGCCACCTCACGCAGGGTGGCTTGTCCTGATTGGAACCCGTCGAAGAGCCGGCGGGTATGGCTGGGGGTGCAGGCATTGTCTGCGGTGTTGCCAATCACCAAAGCAGGTATCCGGATTCGTCCGGCGCAGGCCGGGCCGTTGGCGCGGGAATCATCATAGCTCCACTGGCTCAGCCAGCCGCGCAGGGTGTTGAAACGGGCCAAGGCTACCGGGCCGTTGTTAACGGTTTGCGGGTCACCCAGATAACAGGTGCCGGGAGGACGCTGATTGGGGTCCTGCTGCGGGTCCAGCCAGCGCACATCGCACATGGTGCGGTGAACAATAAAACCATATTCCTCGTTGGGCAGACCCTTGGCGCGAAAGTCCGCCAACTTGCCTTTCACCCAGTCGGTGATGCGCCGGTTGCGGTCGATCTGCGCCTGGCGAAAACGGGCCACGAAGTCATCGCTATAAGGCGGCTGGTTGGGGCAGTTGGGATGGTAGATATCCAGTTGCCGGTCCCGCTGGTCCGGGTTGTTCTCATCCAGCACGGACGGGTCCAGCCATTCGGTCATGGTGATGGCCCGGGACACATGGGCAGCCAGCAGCATGATGCCATCGGCGGGGATCAGTTTCTGTGCGGTCAGATCATAGGGGTCGCCGGCCGGGGTCTCGGTGATCTGCGGGTCTTCCGCTTCCGCCTGGTAGAGCAGACTCAGGGAGCCGCCGCCGGACCAGCCCGCCAGCACCACTTTCTCAAAGCCGAGGCGCTCTTTGGCATCGCGCACGCAGGCGCCCAAATCCGCCACCACCTTTTCCATCAGCAGGGCACAGTCCGCTCCCCGGTAGCGGCTGTTGCAATAGATCACCGACAGCCCGGCCTTTGCCAGTGCCGATACCATGGGCAGGTAGGCGCCGCCGCCCACCGGGTGCATGAAGATCACCACGGTCTTGCCCGGGCCTGCGCTGGGTGTGAGCAGATGGGCCTCCAGGGCCACCAGACCCATTGGGCCAGCATAGGTATCCTTGAAACTGGATGGCTCGGTGAAGGTCACCAGATAGGGGGTACGGTCATAATGCTTGCTCATTGCGGCGCGTCCTTCTTGCTGGAGCCCTTCAGTTTTGAAAAGTCTGTCTTGCTCATGTCGATGCCGCGCAGGTCCAGGGCGGCGGCGCCAAAGGTCTCTTCTTTCAGGGCGCGGGTCTTTTCGGTCCATGCCTGGAGCACGCTGTGAGCGTTGGCGGCGTCTTCGGCCACCACGGCCTCGTAGCTGGCGTCCTTGATGGTGATTTCCAGCGGGATGCCGTTGGGGTCGAAGAAATAGATGGAATGGATGAACTCGTGGTCGATGGGCCCAAAGCAGGGGCGACCGGCCTGGTTGATGCGGCGACGCCAGTCCTTCAGTTCTTCCCGGGTATCCACTTCGAAGGCCAGGTGCAGGTCGAAGGCGCTGCGCGGGCGGAACAATTTTTCATCGGCGCCATCCGGGGCGTCGAAGAAGGCGATGAAGTTGTCGTCACCCATCTTGAAGAACAGGTGCATGTAGTCGATCTTGCGACCGGTGCCCGGCTCTTCATCGAAGACCATGGCCAGGGTCAGCGGCAGGCGCAGCACATCCTCGTAAAACCAGCGGGTCTGCTCCGCATCGCGGCAACGGTAGGCGCTGTGGTGCACATGCTTGAGCATGGCGCAATCCGGCAGGCTGCTCATGATTGGCTCCCGATTGTTGTTGTATTCGGGTGCCATTGTTGCCACAGGCTTGCCGGGAACTGAAAACCGAAACCACCAAGAACCTGTCAGTTCTGGCCACTCGCGCCGGGCCGACGACGGTGGCAAACTGTCCGCCCCTTTATTGGCAGCACGGCAACGCAAATGGCAGACCAGGCAATCATCAACGAAGTAGGCCTCCGCGACGGCCTGCAGAATCAACCGGTCACCGTGGACACGGACACCAAGGCCCGGCTGGCCCGGCTGCTGGTGGATGCCGGTATGCGCTATCTGGAACCGGTGAGCTTTGTCAGCCCCAAGGCGATTCCGCAGATGGCTGACGCCGCCGCGCTGACCCCTCTGCTGCCACAGGGTGACCATCTGCATTACACCGCCCTGATCCCCAACCTGAAGGGCTATCAGCTTGCCAAAGAAGCAGGCTACCCGACGGTGGCGCTGGTGCTGTCCACCACGGATTCTTTCAATGAACGCAATCTGCGCATGAGCCTGGAGCAGGCGGCGCAAAGTTGTGAGGCCATCATTGCGGCGGCAAAGGAAGACGGCGTGGCCACCCGCACCTATATCTCCGGCGCCTTTGCCTGCCCCTACGATGGCACGGTACCGGTCAGCCTGCCCCAGCAGCTCACCGAGCGTATGTTTGCCGCCGGCTCCGACGAAGTGGCCATTGCCGACACCATCGGCGCCGGCAATCCGCAGCAGATGAAGGACATCATGGCGCCGCTGATTCGCGACTTCGGCGCGGAGAAATTCTACGTGCACCTGCACGACACCCGCGGGCTGGCCGCCGCCATGGCCTGGGCCGCGGCGGATCTGGGGGTGCGACGTTTTGATGCGTCCATTGGCGGCCTGGGCGGCTGCCCGTTTGCCCCCGGCGCCACCGGCAACATGGCCACGGAAGACCTGGTCTACTTGCTGGAAAGTGCCGGTCTGGACACCGGTATCGATGTGGAAAAACTGCGCGCCGCCGTGGCCCTGGCGCAGCAAGCTACCCAACGCCCGTTGGGCGGGCGCATCCTCAGCTGGATGGAATCCCAGGAGAAACAAGGCAAGACGCCCTGCCTGTGGTAATCGACCCCTTGCGTACCAAACCCCGTTGTAAAAAACGCCGGGCAGTAAAACTGCCCGGCGTTTTTTAGTCGTTACTTTCCTGCTATCAGGGGGTGTACGGATAGCGGAACTCACCTGACAACGAAATCGAATTATCATTGTCCGGCAGGACAGGCCCCATATTCCTCGCTACCAGCGTGGCAATATAAGTCCCTTCTACCAGACCATCGCTGACACTGGTGACATTGATGGTGCAAGACGCCCCTTCAGACAGGTTTTGAATGCCTGACTGGGTATAAGTGGCACCGTATGGAATATCCGCCGGGGTAGAGATCGTCATGGTCGGTTTCAGACCGCCGACTTCCGTGTTGCAGGTAAAGCTTCCGACCTGCATGGGAATGTTGGACCACACCATCCGCATCTGATTGTTCGGGAATTCCAGATCATCAAACTGGCGGAAGAAGTAGCCATTGCTGCCATTGGACGACACCTCCGATTCCAGCAGGAACCGCTCTCCGGCCACAAAATGGGTGCTACCATCGTCGATGGTCATGCTGACCCCCTCGACTTCACTGCCCAGCACACCATCATCACCATTGTTGCCAGCATGGAAAGTCTGGGTGGTGAAGTTGCGGAACTTGCCGTGCACCACCAGGGTCCGCTCGGCAGCTGGCAGTTCAATATCGCCGGTGGCCAACCCGGAACCAAACGCCGCACCACCACCGTTACTGGGACCCAACAGGGTAGCCGTATAAGAACCCAGATACTTTCGCCCGGCGTTCTGCTCGATGGTTACGGTGCAGTTACCGCCGTTGGCACTCTGGAACTTGAACAGCGGATCGCTAACGGTGATCCAACCCATCTTCAGGGTCACTTCGGTGTCACCATCCTCGCAGCTGTATTCGCCCGCCGCCGGGTTGTTGTTGCTGCCGGCCTGCAGTTCGAATTTCAGCGCATGATCCGGATGTGAGCCATCCAGCAGGGGCCGGCCCCCCAGGAAATGCCCGGAGCGCATCTCACGAGTACCACTATCGATCGTCATGTCCCAACGAATCTCGTCCGCCAGGGCCGGCGCTTCCCCTTCGGTACCGGTGTGGATATAGATACGGAACTGGCCACCGCTCAGGGTGATCTGCTCATCATCCTTGTCGTTGCCCAGCGTGGCGCTGATGATGTGCCCTTCCGTGGCGCCATTGCTGAAGTGGTAGTCCACATCCAGTTCGCATTCGGTCGCAGTCCAGGTTTTCTGAACGGGCGGTGCAGAAGCATAATCAACCGTCAGCAACGATACTCCCGTGCTGGTACCACACAACTGGGTGCCTAGCATCCCATGTGCCACGTTCACCTGGGCCCATATCAGATCATCACCATTAAACGGCTTGGTATCGATAGTGTTGAAATCACTGTCATAGTTATGCGCTCGGATCTGACGCTTGGCCGTGGTCGCCATGAACGATTCAATAAAAGGTTGTTCCATCGCCCACATCTTACCGTCATGCACAATGGCAACCCCATTGCGCATGTCGAGCAACTCAGCGCCAGGCTCCGGCTCCGGATCAGTGCTCTCTTCCTGAATCAAGGCGCGAGTGGTTGCACCGGCACCGTCGTCATGAATGATTTCCATGACTTCCAGATCGGTATTGAGATATAGACGAACCCGCTCATCGCTATCTGACTGACCATAGTTGACAGCCACCCGACGATCCGCGTCAACGGTCTTGCGATCGTAAATTTCAACAATATCGTCAACGGTAAAGCTGATGCCGGTATCGAAATCAATATCGCCCTGCGGAGAAATTGTGACGGTACCACGCTCATGATCGCGCGTGGCGGTGCCACAGCTTGCGCAGTAACCGGGGTCCCTCTCGCCGCTGCCAATGACCGTATAGGTACCGGCATAATCGGTCAGCACATCCAGGTTCGCTGGCAATTCAGGGTCAACCGGTTCTTCATCTTCCGGCGCGTCAGGGAACTGGTTCAGGTTGCCATCCTTGACCAGATTCAGCAGGGCGCTGTAATCGGCGATGGACGGGTCATCATCAATGGCTTCCTGAATCGCATCCAACACCTGATCCCAGGCATCACCAATCACCAGGGCTGTGCTGAACGGATCTCCCCCAGGCAAAGTAAAGCCAGCATTGGTCATGGCGGCGAGCAGCTCGGTTTTCTTGCTGGCAATGGTGCTGGAATCTGGCCAGTTGGCCGGTGTGGCAATCCAGCTACCGTCCGCCAGGCCGGTGGTGAGCGCCAGCACCATGTCGGTGATCGGGGTAATGTTGATCGTCCCCGGCTGGCTGGCATAGCTGCGCAAGGTAACCGGGGGGGTGCCTCCGGTCACCGTGAGCACACAGGGGAGTGAAGCATTCCCTACATTGCCACTCCAGGTGCCATCGGCATTGGTAGTCACGGTGGAGGTGAACCCGCTGCCATCGGCACATTCTGCGGTTACGGTACCGGTCTGGATGGCAGCGCCTACTGCCGCAGTACCGGCAAGACTGGATGACGATGGTGCGGCGGGACCACCACC
>NZ_DEXN01000016.1:58047-85806 GCF_002364155.1 Alcanivorax sp. UBA3183 | reverse complement strand
GGACCACCACCGTTTGCTGCGCTGCCGTTACCGCTGCTTCCTCCCCCGCCACAACCTGCTATCGTCAGGATGACGCCCAACAGTCCAGCACCAAAAATCAACTTCCCTTTGATTGGCTGCATACCCGATCCCCACACTGCCTGTTTGAAATAGATACCTCAGCATAGGATTGAACGGGCAACAGCAGCACCCCCCAAACATGGGGGTACCACAAATAAGCACATCACTATTTAATCAGGAGGCATGTTCAGAAAGGGGCAGGCTCGCTACCGACCGGAATAACGACAAGGTGACTGACGAAACGCACCTGTCGGCGCTGTCGTATTCTGGTTTTCCGCGGCTGGGAGGGTATCGGCACGACTATTTTTTGCTGGCCTCGTGTCCGGCTTGCTCACCGGCAAACGTCTGCCGCTGGCTGCACAACGCTGGAAATCGCCCCACTGAACAGGCCGTCAGGACGGATTAACCAATCCCATGTGAATGGCTTTGAGTGTCGCCTCGGCCCGGGTATTCACCTGCAGCTTGGCATACACATCCTTCATGTATCCTGCTGCGGTGTAATGGGAAATACCCAGTTTTTCTGCCGCATGCTTCACGCTTAACCCTTTGGCAATCAGTGTCAGCATGTCCTGCTCCCGACGCGTCAGGGCCACATCCTTCTCACCGGCAAGCGGATGGAAGTGCTCGAGCAAACGTCGGGCAATGGAGGCGGACAGCGGTGGCCGCCCTTGCAGGATACCGGAGAGGTGGCCAGCAAACGCCTCTTCGGTGTCGTCCTTGAGCAGGTAGCCATCAGCACCGGCTCGCAATGAGCCGAACAGATGCTCGGCATCATCAAAGATGGTGGTAATGATGCATTGCGCGGCGGGGTTGGCTTTCTTGAATGGACGCACCAGGGACATGCCACTGCCATCTGGCAATCCAAGGTCGATCAGTGCCAGATCATATCGGTGCTGCTCCATGCAGCGGGAAGCATCGGCAAGATTGGTGGCGCGGTGCACCTGATCTGGATCAAGCATGATCACTACCTGCTGGTGCAACCAGTCAGCCACATCAGGGAGGTCTTCCACGATCAACACCTGTTTGACTGACAGCATGCTTACACTCCATGTGATAAGACTGGGCGTCCTACTAGAACCAGATTATAATTTCAGGCAGGCAATATAGCTCAATCAGGAAAAGTGGATGACACTGATTAGTCATTCATTGAAGACAGTTATAATAAGTACCAGCCCATGGGAGCAACCCCCAAAACAAGGGGGCGAGGGCGCCACATCAGACAAGGGATTTTCATGTTTTCACTCAAGACCCGGATTGCGATGGGCTTTCTGCTGGTGGTCGCTTACGGGCTGATGACCATCATTGTCGCACTGTCCCTGCCTGTCAGCGAAATTCACTTTCGGACCGATAAAGATACCATTGTTGCCACCCTTGAGGATGGCCGAGAAATTTCGGTGACACAGTTCAGTAACGACCGGCAGCGCATTCCCGCCGACCCGATATTGCTGCTGGAAGAACCGGATGTGCTGCCCGGTTATGCGGCAATGAATGATTTCTTCCGTGCCCACCAGTTCTTGGAAAGTGCCCTGACATCAGGAAGCTTGTCGCTGCAGGATGAAAACGGCAATGCAGTGGCGATTTCATCATCGTCACGTTCTCTGGTGTCGTTGCCCGGACTGTTCTGGCTACAGTTGATCTGCGGTCTGTCCGGCATGGTGATCTGTTTGCTGGTGTGGGTGCCTGCACGCAGCGACATTGCCATTAACTCCTTTGCCCTCACCGGGCTCAGCTACGTACTGTTCTCCTCTGCCGCCGCCATCTACAGCACCCGTGAACTGTTCATGCCCGGACAGCTTTTTGCACTGCTCTCTGGTATCAACCATTTCGGTGCCTTGCTGTTCTCCGCTTCACTGGGCGCTTTTCTGTGGAACTACCCGCGCCAGGCACCCTCGATCTGGTTTAGCGGCATGTTCTATCTGTTATTTGCCGTTGCCATTGTGGTCGATCAGGCTCAACTGGTGACCACCCCCGCCGCCGGCTTCCATTCATGGGTGATGGGAATTTTCCTGCTCGGCCTGGGAGGGGCATTCTGGCAGGCCTGGAAAACACGCGGGCATCGGCAGGATCGCATCGCCCTGCGCTGGACAGTGCTGTCCATTGTTCTGGGTACCGTTTTCTTTGCAGGCGGCATGATTGTTCCTGCCATGCTGACCATGCCAACCCCGGCGTCCCAGGGACTGCTGTTTACCACCTTCCTGCTGATGTACCTGGGCATGGCCATGGGCGTTGTGCGCCATCGTCTTTTCAACCTGGAACCCTGGTGGTTTTCTCTCTGGTCCTGGCTGCTGGGCGGCCTGGTCATCATGCTCTCCGACCTGCTGCTCGCCACCCTGCTCACCCTCTCCGGTCCTGCCACGCTTGCCCTCTCCGTGGCACTGATTGGCTGGCTGTATTTCCCGGTTCGGCAGTACCTTTGGGGCAAACTAATCCGCAATCAGCGGCAGGGTCTGGACAGTTGGCTGTCCCAGGCGTTGCCTGCCATGTTGCAGGAGCAACAGAACGCCCCGGAACAGTCCGGCATTGCAGCCGCTCTGCAAGCGGTATTCTCACCCTTGTCCCTAAAGCGCGCAGAGGGGCCTGTGGCAAACGTTAGCATTGAGGACAACGGCAACCGTTTGCTGGTGCCTGATTCCAAAGAACCCCACCATTTCGAATTACTTCACCCCCACGACGGGCAACGGGTTTTCAGTCGGCACGACGTGGAAACCAGCAAACTGGTATTGGCTCTACACACGCTGGTCAATCAGACACGTACAGCTCGCGAAGAGGGTGCCAGCGAGGAACGCAATCGCATTCGCAGGGACATGCATGATGATCTCGGCGCCAAACTCCTGCACCTGCTGCATAAGTCTCCTGCTGATAGCAAGCCGCTGGTTCGCGAAGCCATCGCTGATCTGCGCGATCTGCTCAAGGCCATGGAAGGGCACGCCCTGTCACTGGATGCCGCAGCCTCGCAATGGCGCGAAGAAACCTCCCGGCGCTGCAGGGATCACGACGTTACCCTGCAGTGGAACGAAAACATCATCCCCGCCACGCTACACGCGATGCAATTCAGCGAAACCACCCGCATTATTCGTGAAGCGGTGAGCAATGCTCTCAAGCATTCCGAGACGCCCCTCCTGTCTGTCACCCTGCATGGCGATACTGACAAACTGAATATCATCATCGCCAACAGTGGACTCGACCCGTCAGCCACGCCCGGGCCACAACGAGGACTGAATATCATGCAGTTCCGCGCGAGCAAGATCGGTGGCGGCTTCGAATTTGGTATTGCGGATCAACACTGGCAGGTTTTGCTATCCGTTCCTGTTAACAGATAAATAAAAAATGGCGGGGAAGTGCCCGCCATTTTTTCTCTCGCTAACATGCCGTTTCAGTGCGGGACGTTCTTCGCATTTTTTGCTGACGATAAACGAAAAAACGGGCCGAAATACGGCCCGTTCTCTGCCCTGATTAGCGAGATGACGCTGCCTTGCTAGCCGCCATCTCAAGCAATCCACTTGCCAGCTCCTTGCTCTCTGCATCATAGGACGCAGGAATCAGGTTAACCTGATAACGGGTAATATCCCTGGCCGTGGAACTGGAGGTACCGCTCATGGCACTCAAAAAACCCAGGCTTTTAGTGAATCCGGAAGTCAGCTTGTCACTTGTGGTCGTGACATCCTCAATGCTGCTGTAGAAGGTGTTGGCCGTAGCCAAGGCGTTGGTGGTGCTGAAAACCGGCATGTGATTGGGCTTGATCATGCACTCTTCCTTGCCGAAACGGCTCCAGCATTTTTGCTTCGAGAGCGGCTGGAAGCGCACATCACCGCTCGCGGCCAACTGAATGGTGGCATCTACCTTTGCGGAATCCTTGCTGGCAAAACCGCCAAAGCTGCTGTGCCCGTCTGATTCCAGCTGTGCAAAGTCAATCAGGATATTAACGTTGACGCCGGTCAGACTCAGATCCTTCATGAGGCGACCTTCGTGCTGCTGCGCGGAACTGCCTCCGGCTGCCTTAAAAGCCTGACCCAAACCGCTGGCGGTGCCGATGTAACGCGGATCAGAGATGCTCTCTCCTTCTCGCCCCAATACCAGATACCGGGTACCGGCATTGCCTTTGTATTCAAAGGGGCTTTCACGGCCTTCTGCATGCATTGCCTGGTAGTGAGGATTTGCCTTGATGGTGGCGTGTGGCACTACCTGAAAACCCGCGTTTGACAGTTGCTTCTCGGCGTTATCACAGGCTTCGTTGGCAATGCGCTGCATTTCCGCTTCATCCACACCTTTGGCAGCATAGGTAACTGAAACCGTCACATCGGAGCGCCGGGTCGTGCCTGTAGCGCGGGTGGCATCAGACCGGAAACCACCGCTGGTAGAAGCCGATGCAGAACTGTTCACCCCGAACATGACATTGCAGGACAAAACACCGACCTTGTCGACACCCGACATGTACTTTTCGTTTTCTGCTGCAATGAAGCTGTCTGCCTGGCTGGCCGCACTGCCATTGGCATCGTAGCTGGGCGCCTTACTGACAGTGGTCGCACAACCGGATACCAATGTGGCCAACGCCACCGCCGAAATCGTCTTGTTCCCTGACATCATTTTCATGTGTTTACCCCATGGATGTAATTGGATTTTTTAGTCGCCCAACGCTTCCCACTGGCGATTTAATCCGCGCCGCAGTTGCCGGTTTTTGGAACGGGTCATACACGGCGTATCCGCATTTCAGCCAGAAGAAAATGAACGGCCTTCATCCAAGGGGAGAGGAAAGGGAAAGGAGCCGCCAGATAGCTTAATAGGCATCCCTGCCGGCCAAGTCTGAGACCAACAGCTCCATTGCCATGACCACTTCCCTGGAGGAGAAGTCTGTCACATGCTACTTGGCTATTTGTGGAACGTGACCCCCCTGAACAGGGGGGCAATTCGGCGAAGGGGAGATCATTCCCGTCGTTGCGACGGATATGAACGGGACCATCCATCACTGGGGGCGCTACGATTTCAGTTCGTCAACCCTGCGCGCTCAACCCGTACCGCCCGCACCCCATCACCTCCGGTTTCCCGGGCCGCGTAAAGAGCCTGGTCGGCAGTACGCAACAGGTCATCGGTATCCGGCAGACTCGCTCCCTCTTCCGGCATCAGGGCTGCTACGCCAATACTGAGAGTGACCGGCCGGGGCAGCTCGCTCAAACTGGCCACCGCTTGCCGGCAGCCCTCAGCCAGCTGCAACGCCTGGTTAATGCCGTGCTCCGGCAACAGGGCCATGAAGACATCGGCGCTGTAGCGGCCCACCGTGCCCTTGCCTCCTACTACGTCGCGCAGGCAGACCGCCAGGGTGGACAACAGGGCATCCCCCTCGCTGTGACCACAGGCCTCGTTGATCCCCCTGAACCCGTCCACTTCCATGAACAGGCAGGCCAGGGGCTCGCCACTGCGGGTGCAGCTACCGTGAGCCTGTCGCAGCAATTCCATCATCACCGCACGATTGCTGAGGCCGGTCAGGCCATCGGTGCGCGCCAGCTCGGCCAGCTCCACGTTCAGCTGTTCCAGCTCATCACGGTTTGCCTGCAGGGCCGCTTCGGCCTCACGCTGAGCAGAGACATCCTTGATCTGAGACAGGAAACAGCGTGCAGAGCCACCGGCATTACGCACGATGGACACCGCCAGCAGTGCCCACACCAGCTCACCGTTTCGGTGAAAATACCGCTTCTGCATCCAGTACTGGTTCTTGTCCCCGCACAGCAGGGATTGCACGTGGGCGAGATCCTTGTCCAGGTCTTCCGGGTGGGTAATGCTCTGGAAGTCCATGCCCAGCAGTTCAACGCTGGAGTAACCCAGCAGGTCACAGACGGCATCGTTGACCCGCAACCATCGGCCATTCGGAGCCACAATGGCCATGGGAATGGCTGCATGCTGGAAGGCCGCCTCGAACAGGGCTTCACTGGCTTCCCGGGCAGGATAGTTCTGGCCCTGTTGGCAACGCAGCTGATCCTGTGCCAGGGCATGGCTGAGGCTCTCGGCCATCAGCTCGACAAATTCCAGCTCCTCCATGGTAAAGGGCTCAGGGCGAATTTGGGTATCACTGAAATTGAGTGTGCCGACAATCTCGTCGCCATCGCGCAACGGCGCGGCGATGTAGGATTCCAGCTGCATTCCCAGATAAACCGGGTGGCTGCGCATTTTCTCCAGCGCACCCACGTGATGCAGGGCAACCGTACCGCGTTTGCTGACCACCGATTCGCAGTAGGTCTCACCCAGTGCGAACACCTCTCCCCTGCGGATCGCAGCCCCGCCACCTTCCACTGCCGACACGGTATAACGGCTATCACGAATCTCACTGACAATGCCGATGGAAAGCCCCAGCAGCTCGCAGCCCCGTTTAATGTAAGCCTGAAAAAGGGCGGGCAGGTCGGTCCGATCCTGTAACGATAATTGATGCAGCGCGCGCATGCTGGTCACGCTGAAATCCCGCAGATCATCCACTGTGCGGTCCTGAGAAGTCCGTTGATAGAAAGATCACTCTACTGGCTGTCGGGCAGCCGGAAAATGAAAACCTGGACGTAACGGCATATTGACCATTGCCTGATCCTGCCATTCAGCCATTAACAGCAGGGCCCGGCAGCCATCAATGCAGCTGAAACAGGATCTGCAGCAGTTGAATGCCCAACAGTACAAACAACGGGCTGAGATCAAACCCACCCATGGGCGGCAGCAACTTGCGCACCGGGGCCATGATCGGCTCGGTGACTTGCACAATGATGCGTACCACCGGGCTGTAGGGGTCCGGGGCCACCCAACTGAGAAGCACGCGGATCAGCACTGTCCAGAACACATAATTGAGAATCAGGCTGGCCAGTTCGCGCAGGGCATGAAGCACCAGGGCGGCACCGATACCGCTGGGGAAGCCTCCCACCTGGATGCTCAGCAGGATCACCGTCTTGAGGATGATCAACGCCACCACCAGTACCAGCGCGGCAATATCCAGCCCACCGTAGCCGGGAATAATCCGACGCAGGGGCTTGAGCAGCGGGTTGGTGGCCTTGAGCACGAACTGGGAGATGGGATTATAGAAATCCGCCCGGGCCAGCTGCAGCACAAAGCGGGTCAGTACGATGAAGATGTAGGCGCTGAAAACAAAGTCCAGCAGGAAAAACAGGGCGCCCTGGGGGTTCATGGATTACTCCGTGGTTCGCAACAGGCTAAGAGTTTGGGGCAAGGGGCGGAAATTTCAAAGGGGCAGTTGCTTGTAGGAGCGTCGCTGGCGGCGCGATAACCTGGATCATGCTGCCCCGGGCTGTTTCGAAGCACTGTAGGAGCTCCTCTTGAGGGGCGAACCGAACGTAGCTAGGCCGCATAGCTTAGCGGGCTCGCAATGGAACCCGCCAAGCGCTGATATTCCTGATCGCCCTGCGGGCGATTTCCACGATGACGCGTGGTTCGCCCCTCAAGAGGAGCTCCTACAAAAACGCTTTACCCCGCCAGCTCTTCCGAACGCTCCCGGGCCGCCGCCACGGCGGCCTGGACCTGTTCGCGGAAGCCCGCTTCCTCGAACACGTTCAGCGCGGCAGCGGTGGTGCCGCCGGGGCTGGTGACCTGCTGGCGCAGCACATCCGGGCCCGCTTCGCTGGCGATGGCCAGTTGCGCCGCGCCCCAGGCCGTCTGCAGCACCATCTGGCGGGCAGTGGCCGGGTCCAGCCCTTGCGACTTGGCGGCTTCGATCAGGGATTCCATCAACAGGAAGAAGTAGGCCGGGCCGGAGCCGGAGACGGCGGTGACCGCATCCAGTTCCTTTTCCTCGGCAAACCAGAAGGTCAGCCCCACGGAGCCGAGGATCTCCTTGGCCATGGCTTTCTGCTCATCGCTCACGCCCTCAGCGGCATACAGACCGGTGGCACCGGCCTGAACCAGCGACGGCGTGTTGGGCATGCAACGCACAATCGGGGTCTGGCCCAGCCAGCTTCGCAGGTTGGCCACGGTGACACCGGCGGCGATGGAGATCACCAGCGGCTGGCGATCGGCAATCAGGTCACGCAGATCTTCACACACGGCCTGCATCATTTGTGGTTTCACCGCTAACACCAGCACATCCACCCGGCCGGCCACGTCACGGTTCTCGGTGCTCACGTGCACACGGTGCAGCTGGGACACCTCTTCCAGACGATCCCGGGAGGGGTCGCTCATCCAGATGCGGGCGGGGCGAATTCCTTTCGCCACCATGCCGCCGGCCAGGCTGGTGGCCATGTTGCCGGCGCCGATAAATCCGATGCTTTGCTGTGCCATAACTGCGCAATCCTTGTCTTGTGTTGTAACGCGTACGATGCCCCGAGGCGCTGACGACGCGGCTCTGTTGTCGTCAGGCGGTGCGCGGACCAAACAGGGCGGTGCCCACACGAACCATGGTGGCGCCTTCTTCGATGGCCACGCCGTAATCCGCGCTCATGCCCATGGAGAGCGTATCGAGGGACGGCATTGTATTGCGCAATTGTGACAGTGTCATGGCGAGCTGTCGGAAAGCACCCCGGCTGTTGTCCCCGCTGTCCGCCCGGGGAATGGCCATCAGGCCACGCAGACGCAGGTTGGGCAGAGTGGTGATCTCGGCGGCCAGGGCGGGCACCGCCTCCAGCGCAATACCGCTCTTGCTGTCTTCGTCGTCCACGTTCACCTGAATACAGACATTCAGCGGGGGCAGCTCTGCCGGGCGCTGCTCACTGAGGCGGCGAGCCACTTTCAGACGGTCCACCGAGTGCACCCAGTCAAAGTGAGCAGCGATATCGCGGGTCTTGTTGGACTGGATGGGCCCGATGAAGTGCCACACCAGGTCGCGGCCTTGCAGTGCCGCTATCTTGTCCAGGGCTTCCTGCAGGTAGTTTTCGCCGAAATGCCGCTGCCCCTGGTCAGCCAGGCGGGCCAACTCGTCCACTGTACGGGTCTTACTGACCGCCAGAAGCTGCACACTGCCGGAATCACGGCCGGATTGCTCACAAATTGCACTAATTTGCGCATTGATCTCTATCAGTGGGCTTTTGGAGTCTGTCATTATTGAACGGCTCAAGAGGTCGGGTTACTTTAGGCATGCGACGAATTTCTGAGAAAGCCAATTTCCGGCGCTCGCCATAATAACAAAAGGGGGCTTCGGGCTCCCTTTCAATACCAGACAACGCAAGTAGAAACCCATGGATATTACCGAGCTGCTCGCTTTCAGCGCCAAAAACGGCGCTTCCGACCTTCACCTGTCCGCCGGTCTGCCACCGATGATTCGTGTGGACGGCGACGTGCGCCGCATCAATCTGCCGGCCATGGAGCACAAGGAAGTCCACGCGCTGATCTACGACATCATGAACGACAAGCAGCGCAAGGATTTCGAGGAATTCTTCGAAACCGACTTTTCCTTCGAGGTGCCCGGCGTGGCCCGCTTCCGGGTCAACGCTTTCAACCACAACCGGGGTGCCGGCGCCGTATTCCGGACCATTCCCTCGAAAGTGCTAACCATGGAAGACCTGGGCATGGGCAAGGTATTCCAGAAAATCTCCGACATGCCCCGGGGCATTGTGCTGGTTACCGGGCCCACCGGTTCCGGTAAGTCCACCACCCTGGCGGCCATGGTCGACTACATCAACGATTCACGCTACGAGCACATCCTCACCATTGAGGATCCCATCGAATTCGTGCACGAATCGAAAAAATGCCTGGTCAACCAGCGGGAAGTCCACCGCGATACCCTCGGCTTTTCCGAAGCCCTGCGATCCGCACTGCGGGAAGACCCGGATATCATTCTGGTGGGCGAGCTGCGGGATCTGGAAACCATCCGCCTGGCGCTGACCGCCGCGGAAACCGGTCACCTGGTATTCGGCACCCTGCACACCACCTCCGCTGCCAAGACCATTGACCGGGTGGTGGATGTATTCCCCGCCGAAGAAAAATCCATGATCCGCTCCATGCTGTCGGAATCCCTGCAGGCGGTGGTATCCCAGACCCTGCTGAAGAAAAACGGCGGCGGCCGGGTGGCCGCCCACGAAATCATGATGGGCACACCGGCGATCCGTAACCTGATCCGCGAAGACAAGGTGGCGCAGATGTACTCGGCCATCCAGACCGGCGGTGCGCTGGGCATGCAGACCCTGGATCAGTGCCTGCAGGGTCTGGTCAATAAAGGCCTCGTGGCCCGCGATGTGGCCCGCGAAAAAGCCAAGAGCCCGGACTCAATCTAACGAGGAGAAGAACAGATGGAATTCGAAGAGCTCCTCAAACTGATGGTACAGAAAGGCGGCTCCGACCTGTTCATTACTGCCGGTGTGCCGCCCAGCATGAAGGTGAACGGCAAGATCCTGCCTGTGACCAAGAGCGCGCTGACCCCGGACATGACCCGGGACATCGTGTTCGGCGTAATGACCGAACAGCAGCGCAAGGAATTCGTGGCACACCACGAGTGCAACTTCGCCATCTCCGCCCGGGGCATCGGCCGGTTCCGGGTATCCGCTTTCTACCAGCGCAACCTGGTGGCCATGGTACTGCGTCGTATCGAAACCAAGATCCCCAATGTGGACGACCTGCGTCTGCCGCCAGTGATCAAGGAACTGGCCATGACCAAGCGCGGCCTGGTGATCTTCGTGGGCGCCACCGGTACCGGTAAGTCCACCTCGCTGGCCTCCATGATCGGCTATCGCAACAAGAACTCGAAGGGCCACATCATCACCATTGAGGACCCCATCGAATTCATCCATCAGCATCAGGGTTGTATCGTTACCCAGCGTGAAGTGGGCATTGATACCGAGTCCTTTGATGTGGCGCTGAAGAACACCCTGCGTCAGGCGCCGGACGTGATCCTGATCGGCGAGATCCGTACCCCGGAAACCATGGACAAGGCCATTGCCTTCGCGGAAACCGGTCACCTGTGCCTGGCTACCCTGCACGCCAACAACGCCAACCAGGCGCTGGACCGGATCATCCACTTCTTCCCGGCAGATCGTCACGGCCAGCTGTGGATGGACCTGTCCCTGAACCTGAAAGGCGTCGTCGCTCAGCAGCTGATCCCCACCCCGGATGGCAAGGGCCGCCGCGCCGCCATCGAGGTGCTGCTGGGCACGCCGCTGGTACAGGACCACATCCGCAAGGGCGAAGTGCACATGCTCAAGCAGCTGATGAGCAAGTCCCGGGAACAGGGCATGCAGACTTTCGACCAGGCCCTCTACGACCTCTACTCCGTTGGTGAAATCACCTACGAAGACGCCATGCTGCACGCGGACTCACCCAATGACCTGCGTCTGATGATCAAGCTGGGTAACGAGACTGATTCCTCCAGCCTGGACATCGCCACGCGGGGATTGAGTATCGAGGACACAGAATAAGAGCAGTTTAAAGTTCAAAAGCGCGAATGGGATAACTGCCTAACATATAGCTACCCCACCGCGCCCAAGCTGATTGCGCGGGCACGATATAACACAGCAGATAACGAGCGTTACCGCGCTTTGCAACTTTGAACTTTCAACTTGCAACTCAATCCCGCGATAACAGGGACGATTTTTACTTTACCAATGGAGGGGGAAACCCATGCAACAACAAAAAGAAACACACCTGACACCCATCGGCTATCTGCTGTGGTTTTTTGGCGGCATCTTCGGTTACCACCGTTTCTACTATGGTCGCCAGCTCACCGGCCTGCTGTGGATGCTTACCGCCGGGATCTTCTTCATCGGCTGGATCGTGGATGCCTTCCTGATTCCGGGCATGAACCGGGACGCCAATAATCAGTTCAAGTCCGGCGAGACCGATTACAGCGTGGCCTGGGTGCTGATGCTGTTTCTGGGTATCTTCGGCGCCCACCGCTTCTACATGGGCAAGATCGGCACCGGGGTACTTTACCTGCTGACGCTGGGCCTGCTGGGTTTTGGGGTAATCTATGATCTGTTCACCCTGAACGGCCAGGTCTCCGAGCGCAACGGCGAAACCGCCCAGGGCGAGCCGGTTCCTGCCTGAAGAGCGGCAAGTTTCAAGTATCAAGTTGCAACGCGGACAATATTATTGCGAACTTGAACTGACGAGGCCGCGCCCAAAGGTTGGGCGCGGCCTCTTTGCTTTTACCTTAGAAAAACCCTTTATCGCGTTGCAACTTGTCACTTGAAACTTGCAACTCAATAATGCGGCGGCGGTGCATCTTCAATGCGTGACGCAGCCATTTCCTCGGACAAATCCAATACCCGGTCCACCAGTTTGCGGCACACCTTTTCCAGCTCGTCGATCTTGCCCTGCTGGTCACTGACCACCTTGTTCAGATGCTGGACCAGGTCTTCCTGGTAGGCCAGCTTGGTTTCGATATCGACCAGCCGTTCTGCGTCGCTCATGAAGTACCCTCTTACTGTAGGAGCCATGCTTGCATGGCGAACCGCCGAAGGCGATCACCGCAAGCAGGTTCGCCATGCAAGCATAGCTCCTACAATGTGTGTCATTAACATTGGCCCCATTGTACTTGCCCGCACGCAATAATGCCGCTAAGGTTTGCCCGTCTTGGGGGAGTAGTCGCTCGGTTTTCACCCCTTGGCGGTCATCAACATAGTTGCGCCGCATGCGCATGGTGGCCGCGTCCGCGTCCTTCCGGATTGACGAGACCTGAGACATCGCTGGTATTCCGCTGGGGCGGGATTGACCGGTGGTGTCTCTGTGTCGCAATCCCGCCCCTCTGGAAACGTTCATGGAAGCCCTGTTCAGCTCTTTTCTGCTGGTTGCCCTTGGCGAAATCGGCGACAAGACCCAACTACTGTCCCTGGCCCTGATCCTCAAATTCCGTAAACCCTGGCCGATTCTGGCTGGCGTGGTGGTGGCTACCCTGCTCAACCATGGCGCCTCGGTGTGGTTTGGTGACTGGTTGGCCGGCGCCATTCCCGGAGACTGGCTGCGCTGGATTCTCGGTATCAGCTTTATCGGCCTGGGCCTGTGGATGCTGATCCCCGACGGCGATGAGAAAGTGGATGAGAACCCCCGCTTCGGCCCCTTCCTGACCGCCCTGGTGCTGTTCTTCATTGCCGAAATCGGCGACAAGACCCAGTTCGCCACCATTGCCCTGGCGGTTCAATTCAAGGATCAGTTCTGGCCGGTGCTGGGTGGCTCCACCCTGGGCATGATCGCCGCCAACCTGCCGGTCATCTGGTTGGCACATCAGTTTGGCGGCCAACGCTTTGAAATCTGGGCCCATCGCATCAGTGCCGTGCTATTTGTAGGCTTCGGGGTGTGGGCCTTGGTGTAAAACAGGCCCCACGCGACACGCATAAAGCCTGATACAATCTGGCCTCTTTTTGCGTGCATGCGTGTTGCGTGCTGCCTGTTTGCGAGTCCTGCCCATGGCCCTCACCGCCACCATCTACAAAGCCGAACTGACTGTGTCCGACATGGACCGGGACTACTACGCCACCCACAACCTGACCGTGGCGTTGCACCCGTCGGAAACCCCATCACGGATGATGCTGCGACTGCTGGCCTTTGCGTTGAATGCCCACGAAGCTCTCACCTTTACCCGTGGCCTTTCCAGCACCGACGAGCCGGATCTGTGGCAACGCAATCCGGACGACACTCTGGAACACTGGATCGAACTGGGCATGCCAGACGAAAAACGCCTGCGCAAGGCGTGCGGCCTGGCCCGACACGTGACGCTTTACACCTATGGCGCCCGGGCGCCACAGGTATGGTGGGAGAGCATGAAGAACAAGGTGACCCGCTTCAGCAACCTGCACATCGTTCATGTGGATCCGGACAGCGAAGCAACTCTGGAGCCACTCATGCAGCGCACCATGCAACTGCAATGCATGATTCAGGATGGACAAATCTGGTTCGGCAGCACCGAGCAATCCATGGAGATGGGCCTGACAACCTGGTTTGGTGCCAGCCCCCATCACTAAATCTTCACGCTGCGCCCAATGCCTTCATGTTACTAGTGCCCTCGCCATTTCTTTGACAACGGAGACTCCATGTCAGACCTGATTCTGCACCACTACGCCCTGTCCCCCTTTTCCGAAAAGGTGCGGGCCATGCTCGGCTATGCCGGTCTGGACTGGCAGTCCGTCACCGTGCGGGAAATGCCGCCACGGCCGATGCTGGCGCCACTGGCAGGCGGCTACCGGAAAATTCCGGTGGCACAGAGCGGCGCCGATGTGTTCTGCGACACTCGTATTATCGGCGCGGAGATTGCCGCACTGGCCGGCAAGCCGGAGCTGGTAGCCAGCAACGCCGGTGTCGACGTACAGGATTTTGTCGCCAGGGTGGACCTGGACATCTTCCTCGCCTGCATCATCTCTGCAGGCAACATGACTCTGCTGCGCAAGGTGCTCAAGGAGTCGTCGCTGCTGGATCTGGGTCGCCTGTTGTGGGACCGCATCGCCATGGGCAGCAAGGCCAAGGTAAAAACCAACAGCCCAAAGCAGATGAAACGCATGGTGGAAGCCCATCTGACCGATCTGGAGGGGAAGCTGGAATCACACCCTTTCCTGTTTGGCGACACGCCAAACGCCGGCGATTTTTCCGCCTACCACAGCCTGTGGTTCCAGCGTGACCTGGCGGAACAACCGCGCTTCAAACGCTACCCGAAAGTGAATGCCTGGCTGGATCGTCTGCAGGCCTATGGGCAGGGCAACAGCACCCAGATCAGCGCCGACCAGGCCCTGGAGCAGGCCCGGGCTGCCACCCCTCGCCCACTGCCCGATTGCACCCAGGACCAGGCACTGCTCGGCAAGACCGTGAGCGTGGTCCCCAACGACTACGGTCGCATTCCAGTGGAAGGCACCCTGGTGGCCAGCACCGATGAGCGCTGGATCGTGGCGCGGGACGAGGACGCCGTGGGCCGGGTGCATGTGCACTTGCCGCGTCAGGGGTTTGTGATCCGCGCGGTCTGACCGAGCACTGATTCAAGCGTTGGGGCCTTGCTTGCAAGGCGAAGGGCTTGCCCCTGTGCCGTGATAACGGCTGATCTTTCGCTTTGCGAGCAAAGCTCCAACGGGAGCTTTGCTTGCAAGGCGAACGTCCCGGGCCCGGCATCCCCTTACAGGCTGCGCTGATTAACCCGTTTCATCAGTTCTTCGGCGCTTTCCTTACGCTCGGAATAGCGGTCGGTGAGATAGTCACTGCGGTCGCGGGTCAGGTAGGTGAACTTCACCAGCTCTTCCAGCACATCGACAATACGGTCGTAGAAGCCGGAGGCTTTCATGCGATCGTTTTCATCGAATTCCAGAAACGCTTTCGGCACCGATGACTGGTTGGGGATGGTGAGCATGCGCATCCAGCGGCCCAGCACCCGTAGCTGATTCACCGCATTAAAGGACTGCGATCCGCCGCACACCTGCATCACTGCCAGGGTCTTGCCCTGGGTGGGGCGCACTGCGCCCAGCGACAATGGAATCCAGTCAATCTGAGCTTTCATGATGCCGGTCATCGCGCCATGCCGTTCCGGCGAACACCACACCATCCCCTCACTCCAGGTCACCAGATCGCGCAGCTCCTGCACCTTGGGATGGCTGGCATCCTCGCTGTCCGGCAGCGGCAGGCCATCGGCATGAAACACTTTCGGCTCCGCGCCCATGGCTTCCAGCAGGCGAGCCGCTTCCTCCACCACCAGACGGCTGAAGGAACGCTGACGCAGCGATCCATACAACAACAGGATGCGCGGTTTATGGGTAGACGGCTGATCCCGGAACACGCTGTCGGTAGCGGGGACCTGGAAGCAATCGTTATCGAGGTTGGGTAGATCTTTCATCGAAGCTCTCATTTTTTGTAGGAGCCCATGCTTGCATGGCGAAGGGTTCTGTTTCCTGAAAGCAGGTATGAATCTGACAGACTTTCGCCATGCAAGCATGGGCTCCTACAGGATTACGCAGGATTTTCTTCGAACCAGTGCGAGGTACGATTCACAATCGCTACCAGCGTCAGCATCACCGGCACTTCCACCAGAACGCCCACTACGGTGGCCAGCGCCGCACCGGAGTGCAGGCCGAACAGGCTGATGGCCACGGCCACCGCCAGCTCGAAGAAGTTGCTGGTGCCGATCAGGCAGGCGGGGCCGGCCACGTTGTGTTTCAGCCGCAGGCGACGGGCCGCCCAGTAAGCAATCACGAAGATGCCGTAGGTCTGGATCAGCAGCGGGATAGCGATCAGCACGATGGCCATGGGTTTGGCGAGGATGGTTTCCGCCTGGAAGCCGAACAGCAGCACCACCGTGGCCAGCAGCCCCATCACACTGATCGGCTTGAGGGCAGCAACGAAGCGTTCCACTTTCGCCTCGCCCCCTTTAGCCACCAGCATCTGGCGGGTGAGGAAACCGGCAATCAGCGGCAGCACCACATAGAGCACCACGGACAACAACAGCGTATCCCAGGGAACGGTGATGTCACTGACACCCAGCAACAGGGCCGCGATGGGGGCAAAGGCGAATACCATGATGATGTCGTTCACCGACACCTGTACCAGGGTGTAGTTGGCATCGCCCTTGGTCAGGTGACTCCACACGAACACCATGGCGGTACAGGGAGCCACGCCCAGCAGGATCATGCCGGCGATGTACTCGGTGGCGGTCTGTGGGTCCACCCAGCCGGCGAACAATACCTTGAAAAACAGCCAGCCAAGCGCCGCCATGGTGAACGGCTTGATCAACCAGTTGATTGCCAGAGTGAGCAGCAACCCCCGTGGGTTCTGTCCTACTTTCTTGATCGCGGTGAAATCAATCTGGATCATCATCGGGTAGACCATCACCCAGATAAACACCGCCACCGCCAGATTCACGTGGGCGTACTCAAACGCTGCCACCGCCTGAAACAGAGGCGGTACTGCCAAGCCCAGGGCGACCCCGGCAATAATCGCCAGGCCCACCCAGACGCTCAGGTAACGTTCGAAAAACGGCATCAGTGGTCCTCCATGTCCCGATGGATCTGCTCACCGCAGGCCACCAGGCCTTTGCCGTTGAGGTCATCCAGCGAAACGTCGAACAGTGCCTGCAGACGACTTTCCAGTTGCTGGTAGGTAGCCTCAAAGGCCGCAGCAATCTCCTCGTCCGTGCCTTGCGCATGAGCCGGGTCCGGCAGACCCCAATGCAGTTTGGGCACATCCCCCAGCCACACCGGGCAGGCTTCTCCGGCAGCGCTGTCGCAGACGGTAATGATCAGATCGATATTTTCATCGGCCAGATCGTCCATGGACTTGGAGGCCGGGTTGGCCGGGGTAATGCCATGGCGGGCCAGTACCGCCAGCGCCCCGGGATTCACCTGACCAGTGGGATGACTGCCGGCGCTGAGCCCCCGAAAACGGTCTTCGCCCAGGGCATTGATCAACGCTTCGCCAATAATGGAACGACAGGAGTTGCCGGTGCACAGCACCAGAATCGTCATGGGTTGCAGTTGCATATCAGTTCTCGCAGCAGGCAGGGACAGGAAGATTCAGAGACAGGGCCTCGCAGGCCGGTGATACCAGACTTGCCAGCGTCTGTTGGGCCCAGGCAGGCAGATCCGGGTTGATGCGGTAATGCATCCAGGTGCCCTGCCGCCGCGCCACCACCAGCTCACACTGGCGCAACTGAGCCAGGTGCCGGGACACGGTGGACTGCGGCGCACTGACCGCATCCACCAAGTCGCACACACAGACCTCACCCTGACCGTGCAACAGACAGACCAGACTCAGGCGAAGGTCATCGCCGAGGCATTTGCACAGCTGGGTGGGAGTGAGCATGGACGGCCCTGTATTCGTATATTCGGAAATACGGATATTAAAGACGCACGTTGCAAGATGCAAGGCTCAATGCGGGAAGGTTTTGTGACGATGGCGGAGATGAAAAAGGCCGCGCCCGATGATCAGGCACGGCCTTGGAAAGGGCCGTAGGAGCGTCGCTTGAGACGCGAACCTCGCGCAGCGAGGAAATCGCCCGCAGGACGATCAGGGCTGTAGAGCTCCACAGGCCCCATCCATATAAAGGTTATGGCTAGATTGAAGCTCATTTCTCGCGAAGGCTCGGTTCGCGTCTCAAGCGACGCTCCTACAGCGGCTTCGTAGCAGGTTTTGCTCGTAGCTCGCAGCTGCTTATTTCTTCAGCTTGGCTTCGATCTCGTCCACGGTGATGTGGCGTACGTCCTTGCCTTCCACCAGGTAGATGACCTGCTCGCCGATGTTGCGGGCGTGGTCACCGATGCGCTCCAGGGCGCGCAGGGACCAGATGATGTTGAGGATCCGGGTAATAGAGCGCGGATCTTCCATCATGAAGGTCACCAGCGAACGCATGGCGCTGCGGTATTCCATGTCCACTTCGTTGTCTTCAGCGGCGACTGCCAGGGCTTTCTTGGCATCGAAACGGGCGAACGCGTCCAGGGTATCGCGCAGCATGTTGCGCACGTGGTTGCCAATGTGCCGCACTTCCACGTAGCCACGTGGGGACTCGCCCTCTTCCGCAAGCTGCTGGCCCATGCGGGCGATCTTGGCGGATTCGTCACCGATCCGTTCCAGATCGGACACCGCCTTGGTGACGGCAATGATCAGACGCAGGTCGGAGGCCGCAGGCTGGCGCAGGGCCAATACCCGGGTGCATTCCTCGTCGATCAGCATTTCCAGCTTGTCGACCTTGTCTTCCGTCTCCAGCACCTTCTGGGCCAGGTCGGAATCCGCATGCAGCAGCGCCTGCAAGGCATCCACTACCTGCTTTTCCACCAGGCCGCCCATCTCCATCAGGTTGTTGCGGATGGATTCCAGCGCCTCATTGAACTGGGTTGAGCTGTGCTCACCAAAATGCATGCGATCCATGATCTGTATTCCTCCGAGCGGCGCTTAGCCGAAGCGCCCGGTGATATAGGCTTCCGTCAGATCGTGTTCCGGTTTGGTGAACACGGTCTCGGTGTCATTCATTTCCACCAGGCGACCCAGGTGGAAGTAGGCGGTGCGATGGGATACCCGCGCGGCCTGTTGCATGGAGTGGGTGACGATGGCGATAGTGTAGGATTCGCTCAGCTCGCTGATCAGCTCCTCGATCTTGGCGGTGGCAATCGGGTCCAGCGCCGAGCATGGCTCATCCATCAGCACCACTTCCGGGCTCACCGCGATGGTCCGGGCAATACACAGACGCTGCTGCTGACCACCGGACAGGCCGGTACCGGACGCATGCAGGCGATCTTTCACCTCGTCCCACAGGCCGGCCTTGCGCAGGCTGTTTTCCACGATCTCATCCAGATCGTATTTCTTGTTGGCCAGACCATGGATACGCGGCCCATAGGCCACGTTATCGTAGATGGACTTGGGGAACGGGTTGGGCTTCTGGAACACCATGCCCACCCGGGCACGCAGCTCCACCACATCCAGTTTCGGGTCGTAAAGATCCTGCCCTTCCAGATGCAGATCGCCCTTCACCCGACAGATATCAATGGTGTCGTTCATGCGGTTCAGGCAGCGCAGGAAGGTGGACTTGCCGCAACCGGACGGACCAATCAGCGAGACCACTTCGTTCTTGCCGATATCCAGGCTGACGCCATGGATAGCCTGATTATCGGCGTAGAACACATCCACATCACGCAGGCGCATTTTCGGGTTGTCCACAAAGGGCTGACCCACGGTCTGATCGGGATAGGGGCTGTCTTGTGTCATTGCGTCACGCTCGTTAATGGCCTTGTCTTTGGCCGCATCATTGTTGCCCAGAGACGGTTTGTCCAGTTGCTGTGCGGTTTCCATCACTCAAATCCTCGTTACCGGTCCGTTACCAGCGCCGCTCAAGACGCTTGCGCAGTACCACCGCCAGGGTGTTCATGGTGATCAGGAACGCCAGCAGCACCATGATCGCGGCGGACGCCAACGCTTCGAAAGATTGCTCCGGGCTGTCCGCCCACAGGTAGATCTGTACCGGCAGCACCGTGGCAGCATCCAACGGACCAGCAGGCAGATCGACGATAAAGGCCACCATGCCGATCATCAGCAGCGGTGCGGTTTCACCCAGAGCCTGTGCCATGCCGATAATGGCGCCGGTGAGCATGCCGGGCAGCGCCAGCGGCAGCACATGGTGCAGCACCACCTGCATCTTCGATGCCCCCAGACCCATGGCCGCCTGGCGAATGCTGGGCGGGACCGCCTTAATGGCAGCGCGGCTGGAAATAATGATGGTCGGCAACGTCATCAGCGTCAGCACGATACCGCCTACCAGCGGCACCGAACGGGGCAGACCAAACAGGCCGATAATCACCGCCAGACCCAGCAGACCAAAGATGATTGATGGCACCGCTGCCAGGTTGTTGATATTCACCTCAATAAAGTCGGTGAACTTGTTTTTCGGTGCGAATTCTTCCAGATAAATCGCCGCGGCCACCCCCACCGGGAAGCTCAGCACCAGGGTCACGATCATGGTGAACAGGGAACCGAGAATGGCGCCAAGAATACCCGCCTGCTCCGGCTCGCGGGAATCGCCGTAGCTGAACAGGGAACGGTTGAACACCATGTGGGTTTCGCCGGACGCTTCCAGCTCGGCCACCCATTCCTGCTGTTTGGCGTTCAGGCGACTGTCTTCGCGCTGCTTTTCGTTGGCCTTGAGAAACAGGTCCACATCATCATCGGCCAGCAACCACAGGGTGCGGGTTTGTCCGAGCAGGGCAGGCTCCTCACGCAGCATGTCGCGCAGGGCATAACCGGCGCCGGTGCTGACCAGCTGGTTGAGGGCACGGGTGTCCTGGCGACCTTCCACGGTCGGGAAGCGTTCTGCCAGGGCGTTGCGAATCACGCCCTGATAATTGCCGTAGTTCAATTGCTCTTCATCGCGCGGGTCACTGACATCCAGTACCTCGGCATCAAAGGTGATCGGCAACTGGATTTCATGCTCGAAGAACGCGCTATGGCCCTTGCCAATAATATCGGTAAACAGCAACACCAGCGCCATCAGGCCAATGCCGATAGCGCCGATGCCAAAGGCCTTGAAACGTTTCTCTGACCGGTAGCGTCGGGCCAGCGTCTTGCGGACTTTTTCCGTGGTTTCACTCATGTCTCTCTCCGGCTCCTAGTCGTACTGCTCGCGGTATTTCTTCACGATATGCAGCGCGAAGATATTCATGACCAGGGTAGTAATGAACAGCATCAACCCCAGGGCGAAGGCAGCCAGTGTCTTGGCGCTATCGAATTCCTGGTCACCGGTCAGCAGCGTAACGATCTGCACGGTAATGGTGGTCACTGCTTCCAGCGGATTGGCAGTGAGGTTGGCCGCCAGACCAGCGGCCATTACCACGATCATGGTTTCGCCGATGGCACGGGACGCAGCCAGCAAGATGCCGCCCATGATGCCCGGCAGGGCCGCCGGGAAGATCACCTTCTTGATGGTCTCGCTCTTGGTGGCGCCCAGCCCGAGAGAACCATCACGCATGGCCTGGGGCACCGCAGTAATGACGTCATCCGCCAGGGAAGAGACGAAGGGGATAATCATGATACCCATCACCAAACCAGCAGCCAGGGCGGATTCCGACGCCACATCCAGGCCAATGGATTCCCCCATGCCACGAATAAACGGCGCCACCGTAAGAGCGGCAAAGAAGCCGTAAACCACGGTGGGAACCCCGGCCAGCACTTCCAGTGCCGGCTTGGCCACGGTACGGACCCGGTTGCTGGCATATTCTGCCAAATAGATGGCAGACATCAGTCCCACCGGCACCGCTACCACCAGAGCAATGGCAGAAATCAGCATGGTGCCCATGAACAATGGCACAGCACCAAAGGCACCACCGGAAGCCACCTGGTCAGCCCTCAGAGCGGTCTGGGGGCTCCACTGCAACCCGAACAGGAAATCAGTCACCGGCACCTTGCCGAAGAAGCGGATGGATTCGAACAGTACCGACAACACAATGCCCACAGTGGTGAGGATCGCCACCGTGGCGCACAGCATGAAGAGGGTCTGCAGTACCCGCTCCACCTGCTGGCGAGCGCGCAACTGCGGCGACACTTTCAACCAGGCCCAGGCGCCGCCGAACATGCACAGCACGATAATGACCACGGTCAGGGCCATGGCGCTGGTCTGGCGCAGGGCCTGCAGGTTCTCTGCAGCCGCCGCAATGGGGGGCTCTACAAAACCGACCGGGAGAGCGCCGCTGGCCACGTTCTGGATCTTGCTGAGCGTAAGGTTATAGCTGGACGCATCCGTCGGCTGTAGCTCCGCCGGCAAGCCGGCAAGCACCTGCTGGCGGATAATGCTGTCGTCAAACGCCAGCCACAGGCCCAGCACCACCAGTGCGGGAATCGCACACCACATGGCCGAACGCATGGCAAAGTAAAATGGCAGCGAGTGAAGGTGGCGAATCCCCCCAAGAGGACGGGCCAGCGCATAGGAGCGACGAAGCCCCACAAAGTAGGCGCCAGCCACCATCACCACCAGCAGCAACAGCAGGTTTCCGGTTTGCATGTATCACTCCGATCGGATTTGCTCAAACAAGGTCACCGCAATGATCTTGGTGGAACAAACACAGGTTTTTCAGGGGCGAAAAAGCCCGGTGGCAAACGCCACCGGGCCGAAAGCATCCATGCTTCTTGTTATTTCCCTTACAACTCTTCGCCAGTCATGGACTTCAGGCTGCGGGCCTGCTTGGCCATGCTCTTGCGCAGATCATCACCCAGCGGGATCAGGCCTTTCTCGCCCAGGTAACCCTGGTCGCCCCAGGCTTTCTCGCTGGTGAACTCTTTCACGTAGCCTTCGATACCAGGTACCACACCCACGTGGGCTTTCTTCACGTAGAAGAACAGGGAGCGGGATACCGGGTAGTCGCCGGAACCGATGGCTTCGAAGGTCGGCTCAACACCATCCACGTTGGCAGCCTGTACCACACCGCGGTTCTGATCCAGGAAGGAGTAACCGAACACACCGTAGGCGGCCGGGTTCTTTTCCAGTTTCTGCACGATCAGGTTGTCGTTTTCACCGGCTTCCACATAAGCGCCGTCTTCACGAACGCTGCGGCAGATCGCCTTGTACTTGGACTTGTCTTCGCTCTTGATGGCCTTCAGCCAGGGGAAGGTCTTGCAGCCGCCCTCGATGGCCAGTTCGTTGAAGGCATCACGGGTGCCGGAAGTCGGCGGCGGGCCCAGTACTTCGATTTCGGTGTTGGGCAGGGCCGGGTTCACCTCTTTCCAGGTCTTGTAGGGGTTGGCTACCAGCTCTTCGCTGCCATCCGGGTTCGGCACATCCTTGGCCAGAGCCAGGAAGATGTCACGCAGGGACAGGTCGATGTGCTCGCCCTTCACGGAGTTGGCAATCACGATGCCGTCATAGCCAACCTTCACTTCGGTGATGTCCTTCACACCGTTGCTCTGGCACAGCTCGAACTCGGATTTCTTCATGCGACGGGACGCATTGGTGATGTCCGGATGCTGGGTACCCACACCCTGACAGAACAGCTTCATGCCGCCGCCAGAACCGGTGGATTCGATTTTCGGGGTGGAGTTGCCGGTACGACCGAAACGCTCAGCCACCACGGTGGCGAACGGATAGACCGTGGAGGAACCCACGATGGAGATAGTATCGCGGGCCATGGCAGTACCCGGTACGCTGGCCATGGCCAGTGCAGCGGCGGCACCTGCCAGAGTTGCTTTCATCTTGAAGTTCACGGTTAAGCCTCCTAGTTACATGGCACCGGCGCTTGTCAGGTTTGACCCCACCCCGGTTTTGTTCTTGCAATCTTTGCAAACCAGTTCATGTTTCAACACCGCGCATGCTAGAGAGGGTTTGTGACAGCAACATTACAGGATCATTGCGCCCCTGTGATCTGTCAGTTTTGCCCGCAATCCCGTCCGATACACTGGCCCTAACCGGCAGCCCCCGTATAATGCGGGGTTTCGCGGGATGCGTCCGTACCACAGACGGCACCGGGGCCAGTCTCCCGGGGCACAGGTTTTTATGACACAACAACTATTACGCTGGCAGCAACGTCTGACCGGTTTTACCACCCTGGTGGGCCGCAGCACCGCCTGGCTGGCCCTGCTGCTGGTGCTGGGCACAGTATTGGTAGTGGTGCTGCGTTACGGCTTCGGCATCGGCAATATCGCCTTGCAGGAATCCCTCACCTATCTGCACGGCAGCCTCTTTATGCTGGCAATTGCCTATACCCTGGCCGAGGACGAGCACGTGCGCGTGGATGTGCTCTACCAGCGTTTCAGCCCCCGGGGCCGGGCCTGGGTCAATCTGCTGGGCACCCTGTTTCTGCTGCTGCCGGTGTGTGCGGCCATTTTCTGGCTATCGCTGGACTATGTGGTCAGTAGCTGGCGCGAGCAGGAAGCCTCCGCCAATGGAGGCCTGCCCTTTGTCTATCTACTGAAATCCCTGCTGCTGATCCTGCCCGCCCTGCTCACCGTGCAGGCCCTGGCGGAGCTGTTGCGCCACGGCCTGACCTTGCTGGGGGCGGCGCCGCCCGCTCCCCAGGACCACCCCGGGGAGGGCCTGTGATGGAATGGGTTCCCCTGATCATGTTTGTGGTGGTGTGCCTGGTGCTGCTCAGCGGTTACCCGGTGGCCTTTGTACTGGGCGGTACCGCCCTGCTGTTCGCCGTCGCCGGCATGGTGACCGGCACGTTCAGTCCGGCGGATCTGACCTTTGTGCCCAACCGGCTGTTCGGCATCATCGACAACACGACCCTGATGGCGGTGCCCCTGTTCGTGTTCATGGGGGTCATGCTGGAGAAATCGCGGGTGGCGGAAAAGCTGCTGGCCAGCATGGGCCAGCTGTTCGGCGGCCTGCCCGGCGGGATGGGTGTGGCTATCATTCTGGTGGGGGCGCTACTGGCCGCCAGCACCGGCATCGTCGGTGCCACCGTGGTGACCATGGGCCTGCTGTCGCTGCCCACCATGCTGCGCCAGGGTTATCAGCCGCAGCTTTCCACCGGGCTGATCTGTGCCACCGGCACCCTGGGGCAGATCATCCCCCCCTCCATTGCCTTGGTGCTGCTGGGCGATGTGCTGGCCAACGCCTATCAGGAAGCCCAGCTCAAGCAGGGGTTGTGGTCACTGGATACGGTGTCGGTAGGCGATCTGTTTGTCGGCGCGCTGATTCCCGGCCTGATTCTGGTTGGGTTGTATCTCTTGTATGTGGTGGCCATCAGCCTGCTGAAACCGGAGTGGGCGCCCGCATTCAAGACCGATGATGGCGAGCCGCGCGGCTGGCGCCCCCTTCTGGGCGGCCTGATTCCGCCGCTGCTGCTGATTGCGGCGGTACTGGGCTCCATTCTCACCGGCAAGGCCACCCCTACCGAAGCCGCCGGCGTGGGCGCCTTCGGCTCGCTGCTGCTGGCTGCCGGCAACCGGCACCTGAACGGGCAAATTCTCGGCCAGGTGGTGCGCGCCACCAGCCGGGTCACCGCCATGGTGTTCATGATCCTGATTGGCGCCAGCCTGTTTTCCCTGGTGTTTCGCGGTTTCGGTGGCGAGGAAGCGGTCCATGCCCTGTTCGAAAGCCTGCCCGGCGGGGTGATCGGCGCCACCCTGCTGGTGATGCTGCTGATCTTCCTGCTCGGCTTTATCCTCGACTTTATCGAGATTACCTTTGTCGTCGTGCCCATCGTCGGCCCGGTACTGCTAGCCATGGGTCTGGACCCGATCTGGCTGGGGGTAATGATCGCCCTGAACTTGCAAACCAGTTTTCTGACCCCACCCTTCGGGTTTGCCCTGTTTTACTTGCGCGGGGTGGCGCCGCCAGAGGTAAAAACCACGCAGATTTACCAGGGCGTGATACCTTTTATCATTATCCAGCTACTGATGCTGGGTATACTGGCGCTGTTCCCGGAACTGGCCACCTGGCTCCCCGATCAACTTTACGGGTAAATGAACTGCGGCGCGGCAGTGTATAGACTGCAATCTAAACCGGCTCAAAATATTACGGATAACAAACATGACCGATAACACCGACGACATGCCCCAGCCCATCGGCACCCTGGCCATTCAGACCATTGCCATGCCGCAAAGCGCCAACTGGAATGGCGATATCTTTGGTGGCTGGCTGGTATCGCAGATGGATCTGGCCGGTGCTGTCACCGCCCGCAAGAAAGCCCGTGGCCGGGTGGCCACCGTGGCGATTGATTCCATGGCCTTCCTGCGCCCGGTGCCGGTGGGCGCTGTAGTCAGCTGCTACACCCAGTTGCAGGATGTGGGCCGCAGCTCCATGCAGATTCTGGTGGAAGTGTGGATCCGCGAAGACACCGGCACCCTGTCCAAGGTGACCGAAGGGCACTTCACCTTCGTGGCCATTGATGACACCGGGCGGACCCGGGCGGTGCCGAGGGACTGACCGAAGCCTGCCGTTTGGTTATCGCGCCGCCGGCGGCGCTCCTACGGTTGGGGTTCGGTTTTCTGTAGGAGCACCGCTTGAGGTGCGAACCGAGCGTAGCGAGGCCTGAGGATTGAGGTTGGCGCTATTCTTTCCGGAAAGGTCTGTTGGGCACTGAGATCCCTGATCGCCCTACGGGCGATTTCCGCGCAAGCGCGGTTCGCACCTCAAGCGGTGCTCCTACAGCGGCTTCGTAGATACGCCTCTTGAGGCGCCTCCGCTCAACCTTTGGCTAACTCACTACGCACGTTCATATACGACTGCTCAGCCACCGCCATGTACTCCACGGATTCGTCGCGGAACCTGCGGTAGGACTCGTACACCTTGCGCGCTTCGCTGTTGTCGGCCACAAGCGCTTCGATCACCTCGTCGCTGGCCTCCTTCAGTGCCTTGAGGACATCATCGGGCAACCGGCGCAGTTTCACCCCGTGCTTGTTGACCAGCTCCTGGAGGGCCGCGTTGTTCTGGGCGGTGTACTCGTCGAGCATGTCCTGGTTTTCCGACTGGGCGGCGTAACGGATGATCGCCTGCAGGTCCGCCGGCAAGCTGTCCCATACCGTCTTGTTGATGGTCAGTTCCAGAGTCGGGCCCGGCTCCTGCCAACCCGGGTAATAGTAGTACTCGGCGACGCGGTGCAGGCCAAAGGTCAGGTCGTTGTAGGGGCCGACCCAGTCCGCCGCATCAATGGCACCGGTCTGCATGGAGGTGAACACCTCGGCACCGGGCAGCTGCACCGGCGTGGCACCCACCTTGCCCAGCACCTCTCCGGCGAGGCCCGGCATACGCATCTTCAGACCCTTCAGGTCCTCCACGCTGTTGATTTCCTTGTTGAACCAACCCGCCATCTGGGTGCCGGTGTTGCCACAGGCAAACGGCTTGAGATTGAACTGAGCGTAGAGATCGTCCCACAGTTTCTGACCGCCACCATGGTGCAACCAGCCATTCATTTCCTGGGCCGTAAGCCCGAAGGGGACGGCGGTAAAGAACGGCGTGGCCGGGTGCTTGCCTTTCCAGTAGTAGGCGGCCCCATGACCCATCTCGGCGCTGCCCTGGCGCACCGCATCGAACACTTCAAAGGCCGGCACCAGTTCCTTGGCGCCATAGACCTTGATCTTGATACGCCCGGCAGACATCTCTTCCACCCGCTTGGCAAAGCGGTTGGCGCCAGCCCCCAGGCCGGGATAGTTCTTCGGCCAAGTGGTGACCATTTTCCATTCGTAGGTCTGCTGTTCGGGCTTTTTCTTTTCCGGCTGCGTGCCGGCGGCAGCCTGACCGTCCACGGGCGGGCAATCTTTCTGTTCGCAGCCGGCCAGCGCCAGGCCACCCAGCCCCAGACCCAGGGCGGAAACAAATTTACGACGATCCAAGGTAGTTCCTCCGATAAAGGGCGGCAGCACACTGCCGCTTTCGGGTTATTTTTCTCGCCGAATGCCTGAGGCAGGACG
>NZ_DEXN01000016.1:50528-57956 GCF_002364155.1 Alcanivorax sp. UBA3183 | reverse complement strand
CGTCCTGCCTCAGGCATTCGGCGTTATATCACTTCCAGCCGGGCGTACTGGCTGACCAGCCACTTGGTGCCGGCGCCGTCAAAATTGATCTGCAGCCGGGCGTTGGGGCCCTGGCCTTCGAAGTGCAATACGGTGCCTTCGCCGAATTTCGGGTGCAATACCCGCGCGCCCAGGTTGATGCCATTGGACTCGGTTTCCCGAATCGGCCGCGACGCGCCGCCCACCGGCCGGCTGAAGCCGGCCCGGGCGCGGATTTCTTCCAGAAACTCGGCGGGGATCTCGCGCAGGAAGCGACTGGGCGGATTGTGGTTTTCATTGCCGTACAGACGACGGCTTTCCGCATGGGTCAGGTACAACTCGCGCATGGCGCGGGTCAGGCCCACGTAGCAAAGACGCCGCTCTTCGGCCATGCGGCCCGGCTCCTGGCTGGACATCTGGTGGGGGAACAGACCTTCCTCCATGCCACAGATGAACACCGCCGGGAACTCCAGGCCCTTGGCGGAGTGCAGGGTCATCATCTGCACAGCGTCCTCGTGGGCGTCGGCCTGGCCCTCGCCGGATTCCAGAGCGGCGTGGTCCAGAAAGGCGGTGAGGCTGTCCAGTTCGGAGTCTTCATCCTCGTCACCGAATTCCCGGGTGGCAGAGACCAGTTCGCGCAGGTTTTCCAGACGCTGCTGGCCCTTTTCGCCTTTTTCCTTGCCATGGAAATCCACCAGGCCGCTGGCTTCGATCACGTGTTCGGTGGTTTCCGCCAGCGACAGGCCGTCGCACTGCTGCTCCAGCTGCACCACCAGGTTCAGGAACACCGCCAGGGCATTGGTGGCCCGGGCGGTAAGTAACTGCTCACTGATCAGCGCCTGAGCCGCAGCCCACAGGGACACGCCACGCTGACGTGCCAGCTCGCGCAGGCTTTCCAGGGTCTTGTTGCCGATGCCCCGGGTGGGGGTGTTCACCACCCGTTCGAAGGCGGCATCCGCATCGCGATGGCTGAGCAGGCGCAGGTAGGCCAGGGCGTTCTTGATTTCCGCCCGCTCGAAGAAGCGCTGACCGCCATAAATGCGGTAGGGAATACCGGCCTGCAAAAAGGCTTCTTCCAGCACCCGGGACTGGGCGTTGGAGCGATACAGCACCGCCATTTCCCGCCGCGCGGTGCCTTCCTGAAACAGCTTTTCCACCCGCCCGGCAATAAAACGGGCTTCGTCCACTTCATTGAACCCGGCATAGAGGCGAATCGGATCACCGTCGCTGCCCTCGGTCCACAGTTCCTTGCCAAGCCGGTCGGCATTGTTGCCAATCACGGCATTGGCCGCTTTCAGGATGGTGCCGGTGGAGCGGTAGTTCTGCTCCAGGCGAATGGTGCGGGTATCCGGGAAATCGCGGCTGAACTTGTGGATATTCTCGATCTTGGCGCCGCGCCAGCCGTAGATGGACTGGTCATCATCGCCGACGATGGTGACGGCATTATCGTCGTTGGCCAGCAACCGCAGCCAGGCATACTGGATGCTGTTGGTATCCTGAAACTCGTCCACCAGAATGTGCCGGAAGCGACGCTGATAATGGCCACGCAGGCCATCGTTGTCGCGGAACAGCTCCAGCACCCGCAGCAGCATTTCGTTGAAGTCCACCAGGCCGCTGCGCTCGCAGGCTTCTTCGTAGCCGAAGTAGATCTTCTGCATGGTCTGCACGAACAGATCGCCATTGGCGTCCATGTGCTTGGCACGCAGGCCCTCATCCTTCTGGCCATTGATAAACCAGGTGGCCTGACGGGCCGGCCAGCGCTGCTCGTCCAGCCCCAGTTCCTTGATCACCCGTTTGATCAGCCGGATCTGATCATCCGCATCGATGATCTGGAAGCCCTGGGGCAGGCCCGCTTCCTGCCAGTGGGCGCGCAGCAGGCGATGGGCAATGCCGTGGAAGGTGCCCACCCACATGCCGTCGGCGGACATGTCCAGCAACTGCTCGATGCGCCCGCGCATTTCGGCAGCGGCCTTGTTGGTAAAGGTCACCGCCAGAATACCGAACGGCGAGGCCTGCTCGGTGGCGATCTGCCAGGCAATACGGTGCACCAGCACCCGGGTCTTGCCCGAGCCGGCACCAGCCAGCACCAGTAAATGTCGGTCATCGGCAGCCACCGCGTCGCGCTGGGCCGGGTTCAAGCCATCAATAAGGGAAGTTACGTCATCCATGGCGCGGGAGTTTAGCAGAATGTCCGCTGGCGCGATGCCTGCATACTGAACCCGGTTAGATGAACCCGTGCAGCATGGCAATACGCCACTATCAAGAGTGAGATGGCGGTTTCCCTTGGCATCGCCGATAGGTAAACTGACAAAGAAAAACACTCGGCTAAACGCCAGAGGATAATAATCAAGGTGTCTTCGCAGTCTCCGCAAACCCGAACCGCTCCGCCGTTCAATGGCGTGCTCACTGAACAGTGCCAACTGTTACTCAGTGGCATTGCGGTGCTGATGTTGCTGGAAATAGCCAGTGCCATCACGCTGGTATGGGCCTACTGGAGCACCCCCATTCCCCGGCAGCACCTGCTGATCTGGCTGGGACTGGTGGCTGCCGTTCAGGTCGGCAAGTTGATCGCCCTGCCCTTCTGCCATCGGCGCCTGCGCAACGATCTGGCCACCCCACACTGCCGTCGCATTCTTTCTGCCGTCGCCCTGAGCACCCCACTGATCCTGGGCACCGCCGGTTACCTGTTCAATCCCCTGGATACCCTGTTCGCCAGCGACATGCTGGCCGCCCAGCTCACCATTGCCTGCCTGGGGCTGGGCCTGAGCACCATGGCTCTGGCCGCCTACAGCAGCCACTTTCCCACCGTTTTCCTGTATCTGCTGATGCTGCTCGGCCCCGGCATGCTGCGACTGTCGGAGACCCAGGCCCATGGCCAGCTCTCGCTGATGCTGCTGATGTCCCTGCTGGGACTGTTCTTCCTGTTCGCCGCCCGCCGCATCAACCAGACCGGCCACCAGGCCATGATGCTGCAGGCCAGCAACCGGTCGCTGATCGACTACCTGAACCGGGCCCGCAGCGATGCGGAAGCCCTCAACGAGAAGCTGGCTCAGGAAATCTACGAGCGTAAGGAAGCCCGCCAGCGCCTGCAGGAGACCAACGAGCGACTGGAATCCATGGTGCAGGAGCGCACCCGGGCCCTGGGCGAAACCAACCAGGCCCTGGCAGCCACCGGTGAACGACTGGAACTGGCGCTGGAAGCCAGCAATATCGGCCTGTGGGACTGGATGCTGGATACCGGGCGCAACTACCACACCAACTTCGACCGCCTGCTGGGTTACGACGGCGCCTACTTCAAGAATTTCTTCGGCGACCTGGAAACCCTGGTTCACCCGGAAGATCTGACCCGCATCCGCCGCGCCATGGTGTCCCACTTCAAGGGCCAGGATGACCGTTACCATGCCGTGTATCGGCTCCGCCATGCGGATGGCAGCTGGCGCTGGATCGAGGATGAGGGACGGGTGGTGACCTGGTCTGATCAGGGCCGCGCTCTGCGCATGATCGGCACCCGCCGGGATATCACCGAAGACCGCCAGAGCCAGGAGCAGCTGCGGCTGGCTGCCACCGTCTTCGACAACGCCCCGGAAGGCATCTTCATCCTCGACCACAAGTTCCGCTTCCTGGCAGTGAATGCCCGCTTCGAGCAGATTACCGGCTACAGCGAATCCATGGTGCTGGGCAAGCAGGTGCTGGATCATCAGGAAACCGCCGCCAACCGCGACACCTACAAGATGATTACCGCCGCGTTGCGAGAGAACGGTTTTTGGGAAGGGGAAATCAGCGAGACCCGCCGAAATGGCGAGCCTTTCCCGGAATGGCTGCAGGTCAGTGCGGTTCGCGACGAACACAAAAAGGTGATCCGTTTTGTCGGCATGATGTCCGACCTGACAACCCGCAAGGAAACCGAGCAGCAGCTGCAGTTCCTGTCCAATTACGACCGCCTCACCGGCCTGGCCAACCGCACCCAGTTCCGCGAACACCTGCACAAGTCCCTGACCCTGGCACGACTGAACCGGGAAAAGGTGGCGCTGCTGATGATCGACCTGGACCGCTTCAAACCGATCAACGAATCCCTGGGCCATGAAATCGGTGACCGTCTGCTCAAGGCCGCCGCCGAGCGCATGGCCCAGCACGCCGGGGGCGAAGAAAATCTCGCCCGGGTGGGCGGCGATGAATTCACCCTGCTGCTGGAAAACCACGGCGGCGAAGGGGCCATCAGCCAGCATTGCCAGAAGCTGATCAATGCCATGAAGAAGCCCTTCATGATTGACGGCCACGAACTGCTGCTCGGCGCCAGCGTTGGCATCAGCGTGTTCCCGGACACCGCCAAGGAAGCCCAGAGCATGATCAATCAGGCCGACATGGCGGTGTATCAGGCCAAGCGCAGCGGCGGCAACAACTTCCAGTTTTACCGCAGCAACATGCGCGTGGCCTCGGTGGAACAGCTGGCCCTGGAAACCAGCCTGCGCAAGGCCATATTCAAGAACGAGTTCGTGGTCTACTACCAGCCGAAGATGGACCTGGCCAGCAACCGCATTACCTCCGTGGAAGCCCTGGTACGCTGGCAACACCCGACCATGGGCCTGCTGCCGCCAGCGGATTTCATTCCCCTGGCCGAGGAAACCGGGCTGATCTCCGCCATCGGCGAACTGGTGCTGGAGCGCTCGTGCCGCCAGGCTCACCAGTGGTACAAACAGGGGCTGGGCAATATCTGCGTGTCGGTGAACCTGTCCGCCCACCAGTTCCGCAAGGGCAATGTGGCCGAGATCGTCGACCGGGTGCTGGAAAGCACCGAGCTACCGGCTCACCTGCTGGAACTGGAGCTCACCGAAAGCCTGATCATGGAAGACATGGAGCAGAACATCGAACTGCTCCAGCAACTGCGTACCCGCGGCATCGAACTGGCCCTGGACGACTTCGGCACCGGCTATTCCTCACTGAGCTACCTGAAGCGCTTCCCGGTGGACACCCTGAAGATCGATCGTTCCTTCATCATGGATCTGGACAAGAGCCCGGACGACGCCGCCATCACCCGCGCCATCATCGACATGGCCCACAGCCTGCAAATGAACGTGGTCGCTGAAGGCGTGGAAACCGAAGCCCACCTGAGCATCCTGCGCGACATGCACTGCGACATCATCCAGGGCTTCCTGATCAGCCGCCCGGTGCCGGAGAAGGAGCTGGTGGAGTTGTTGCATACTCAGGCGTATCGGAAAGCAATTGATAATTGAGAATGGATAATTGATAGCGCGCGCATAAGCATCTCAACGATCTGAAACAAATGAGGCCGCGCCCATAGTCTGGGCGCGGCCTCATTCGTTTGCAGAACCCAACTAGCGCTGTCCCGCGAGTTATCAATTATCCATTCTCAATTATCAATTAAGCAGAGCCAGCGTCTCCTCCCGCTGAAAATACCCCTCCAAATGCCTACGCAACCACGCCTCCAGCAGGCCTTCGGCGCGCAATTTTTCCATTACCGGGGGCAGGAAGCGGCGGGCGTCGTCGAGCATCAGTTCTCGGGTGACGCCCAGTTCGTCGAGCAGCTCCATCAGGGTGGTGTCGCCGTACTTGTCGAAGAAGGCGTTGACCCCGGAATCCAGCATGGCAATGAAGTAGTCGGTATGGCGCAGATCGCGCCAGTACTCAAAACCGATCACGAACAGCTCCTGAATATCCTCGCTGCTGATCAGTTCGCGCAACTCCGCAACCGGACGCTGGGAGAATTCCTGCCAGGCCACCAGCACCAGCTCGCGCAGTTCGTCCAGGTTTTCATCCCGGTACAGCCAGGGGTCACTGAGCAGTTGTTCCGTGCGCTTGAGCAACCATTCCTGCAAACGCACTTCCAGGCTGCCCAGCCAACGGGCCGGCAGGCGCTTGCGCAACTGCTCGTGCAGCGCCGGCGGCAAGCCCTGGTGCAGCAGGGTTTTCAGCCCCAGCTGGGCGCCACCGGCCAGCAACGCCAGTAGCACCGGGTTGCGGCCCAGCCAGGCCATGCTCTGGCGAGACAGGGGAATCTCCAGCACCTTGTCGAGCAGGGCCATGACCACATCCTCGTCCACCACATCGCCGATGAGGCGGTCGCTCTGGATACCGTGGTCGTAGAACTGCTCCACCATGTCACCGACCAGCTCGGGAATGGCGCCGCTGATGTCCATTTCTGCCGCATATTTCTGGGCAGTAATGCGGATCTGCTCGACGCTGACCCAATCGTTCAGAGTATAGCGGGTGGCCACATCCAGAGCGTAATCCAGCTCCTGCTCGATCAGCCCGTCCAGCTGGCCCGGCGACAGTTTGGCCAGCAGGTGGTCAATCAGGCCATCCAGTAAACGATTGGCAACTTCCTGTTTATCATGAGCCATTTTTTTCATTTCCCGGTGGAAAAAACTTGCTGTGTGACACAGCAATTGTATCATCGAATGATGTAACAGTTACGGAGGTACGCACCATGGCGATCTCGATTCTTCCCATCCGCCGCAATCTGAAATTCAACCTGAACCCGGCCAAAGCCCTGACCTGGCACCGGGACGGCCTGAATGTCAGCCAGTTCATGAACACCATGAGCCTGTTTTTTCCGGTGGGGGAACGCTTTTTCATCGACAGCGTACGCAATTACCGTGACCAGATCACGGATCCCGAGCTGAAAAAGGCGGTCACTGCCTTTATCGGCCAGGAAGCCATGCATGGTCGTGAGCACGAAGAGTACAACGATTTCGTTGCCCGGGCAGGTATTCCCCTGCACGCCCAGGAAGCCTTTGTGGCCCGCCTGTTGAAAGCCGTGCAGGACTATTCCCCGCAATCCTTCCAGTTAGCTGCCACCGTGGCCCTGGAACACCTGACCGCCATTCTCGGTGGCGGCCTGCTGGATCTGCCAGAAATCATGGAAGGGGCCGACGAGGGCTACAAGGCCATCTGGAACTGGCACGCCCTGGAAGAAACCGAGCACAAGGCGGTGGCCTTCGATGTCTACCAGGTGGCCGTCGGTGACGACAGCAACCTGGGCGCCTATGCCCTGCGCAGCGGCACCCTAGTGGCCGCCACCGGTATCTTCTTTGCCCTGATGATTCCCTTCTACGTGCACAACGTGCGCATCAAGGGCGGCCTGACCGATCTGAAAGGCTGGCGCGCCGTGGCCAGGAATACCTGGGGCAAGAAAGGGATTTTCCGCAATATTACCAAGCCCTGGTTCGACTGGTTCAAACCCGGTTTCCACCCCTGGGACCACGACAACAGCGAGCAGCTGAAGAACTTTGAAGCCTTGCTGGGCGACCTCCTCAAGGAGGAGGCCGCCTAACAATTTCCATCACCGAGCTCTCCCTTTTCCGGTGACTCCAGGGTCGGCATTTATGCCGGCCCTTTTTTTGAGTTGCGAGTCCCACCGCTTTGCAAACGTAGGGTGCTACTGAGCCTAAG
>NZ_DEXN01000016.1:832-50455 GCF_002364155.1 Alcanivorax sp. UBA3183 | reverse complement strand
ACTGAGCCTAAGGCGAACTGCACCGATCCGGCGTTTGATGGTGCAGTTCGCCTTAGGCTCAGTAGCACCCTACGAAATCAATGGCGGCGGTCAGGTATTCAAAGACACCATCACCAAAAAGGGCACAGAGTTCACAGAGAAAAGTCTTTTCCTCCGTGAACTCTGCGCCCTCTGTGGTGAAAAATTGATGTTCAACAACGCCTGCCGTGGCAGGCGCCAGTCTTACCCGTCGTTGCCATCCTGCGTGGACACCACCCGCTGGTCGGCCAGGCGGATGTTGCCCGCCGGGGCCTTGCCGTCCCGGTCTTCGCCGAAGTACAGGGTGGTATGGGGGAACGGAATTTCGATGCCGGCCTTGTCGAAGTAGATCTTCACCAGACGATTGAAGGCACGACCCACGGCCCACTGGTTACCCGGCGTGGTCTTGATCACCACCCGGATATTCACCGAGCTGTCCGCCAGCGCGGTAACCCCGGCAACCGTCATCGGCGCCAGAATATTGTCCTTGTGGGCCCCTTCCTTGAGCTCTTCGAAAGCAGCTTCCAGCTGAACGATGGCATCATCGATGCTCTCCCGATAGGCAATGCCGTATTCGCCCACATGGTTACCGAATTCGCGAGTGAAGTTGGACACCGCATCCACCGAGGAGAACGGCACGATGTGGTAGGTGCCGTACAGATCCCGCAGGGCCACCGAGCGGATCCCCACCCGGTCCACGGTACCGGAATTGCCACCCACGCTGACGAAATCGCCGGTGTTCATGGCATTCTCCAGCTGAATGAAGATCCCGGTGATCACGTCCTGCACCAGCTTCTGGGCACCAAAACCAATGGCCAGACCCAGCACACCGGCGCCGGCAATCAGCGGGCCGATCTCGATACCGATCTCGGACAACACGATCATCGTCGTCATGATGATGATGGTAATGGCCATGGTGGTATGGAACAGTCCCAGCAGGGTCTCTCCGCGGGCCGCCTCAGCTGGCGTGCTGTCTTCGCGCGGGCTGAACTTATGCTCCACCAGGCTTGCCAGCACCACCCACACCAGGGCCGCCAGCGCCAGAATAATCAGGATATCGATCAGAGCGGAAACCGTCTGCGCCCCCGCCGTGGTGGCATACCAACCGGCCAGGTCATAGAGCTCCCAGGCATCCAGCGACAGCACCACCACCAGGATCAGGATCAGCGCGCGGATCACTTTCAGCCCGCTGGGCACATAGGTGTTCACCCGGGCCTGCAGGCGCGGCATGCTGGCATTGAGACGGTCGGAGAGCTGGATTTCCTTGCCGATCAGCTGTCCCAGCGCCACCGACACCAGCAGCCCGACACCCACATAAATCAGGGTCTCCAGCGTCGCCATAGCCACATAGGGCAACGCGGTTTCCGGATGCAGCACGGTGACCGCAAACACCAGCAGGGCATAGGCCAGAGCCAACCAGTGCCAAATGCGCGCCAGCAATAGCAGTGCCAGACGCATGGGGCCGTAACTGGCATTGGCACGCTCGGTCAGTGCGTCGCGCAGCACCTGCCGCTTGCGGACAATCACTACGGCGGCATAGGCCAGCGCCACCAGCATGATCAGGGTGCCGGCGCCACTGCCCACAGCTTGGGACACATTGAAGTTCAGCACCGGTACCAACACCAGCATGCCGTAGCCGATCAATCCCGCTTCCCGGGCCAGAAACCGGTTGCAGTAGCGCGCCTGCTCCGCCGCCACCGGCAGCATCCGCAGGCCCTCATATTGGGAGGAAAAGAACATGCGCAGACCGGCTTTGGCCAGTTCCACGATCAGGAAGGCATTCAGGAACAGGGCCAGCCGGGTCGCATCTGCTCCCAGCTGTTCCGTCAGCAGCGGCGCCACAAAGGTACCGGCCAGGTAGGCCAGCGCCACCACAATGACATCCAGTAGCGCGGCAACCGCCACACCGACTGTGGTGCGCAGAATCGCCAGCTTTTCCGAGCCGCCTCGGGCCCAGTTGCTGAGCCGGCCAAAGGCGGAACCCGCCAGCATTCGCAGCGCCCAGAACACGACAAAAGTGATCACCACCAGAATGGCCAGATTCAACAGCGCAGCGGTGACCGCTTTCATATTCACCGAGGTGGTGGCAGCCGCTTCTACAGCACTGTCATCACTGGCGAACCAGCCGGTAACCAGACCGCTCAATGCCGCAAACTGGCGACCCATGTCACCGGCCAAGCTGCCAGTGGCCGCCGCCATGCGGCGGGCCAGGGATACCTGCTCGGCGGTTTGACCGCTGGGGGATTGGGCGGCGATTTCGCTGGCCGGAACCTCACCCTGAAGCCCCAGCGGGGCAGGATTGGCAGCAGCCTGAAGACCGCGCAGCTGATCAATCAACTGCTGGCGGGTGGCATCATTCTCCAGCAGCGTGGCCAGCTCAGCATAGTCCTGGCCCGAGGGAGGCGCCTCCTGGGCAGGCAACGCCGTCGTCAGCATCACTAACAACAGGGAAAGCAGGGCTGTCAGGCCCCGTAAAGACTGGGCTTGATGGCGCACACTCATCTCCTTAGTGCCGGCTTTTGCCGGGTCAACCGCTATGTTTGAAGCTTATTCAGACGCATACCTTAACAAGTGAGCACCGGAAATTTGTGAAGATCACGCGAACGCTCTGTACCCGAATTGTCACGCCGCATTGACCCTGGGGAGGCATCACCGGCAAAGGAATGCCAATCGCAGCGGTTGACCGTGACATTGTCCACTGTAATTATCGGAACCCATTCCATAACAACATGGCGGAGGCGTTCATGAGCGCATTCTGGACCCCGGCTTCCCAGGCTCTGACCCCCTATCTCCACAACCGGGAACAGGCCGACAAATGCCTGCAGATTATCGCCGCGTCCCTGCAACCGGGGATGAGCGAACAGGATTGCGAGCTGCTGATCCGCGACTGGCTGCGAGCCCATCAACTGTTTGATCCGGCCCGCCCGCCCAGGGTGCGTTTTGCCGGCCAGCCGCCACGCCGTCGCTTTGGCCTGAACAGACCGGGAAAGCGCCGCTACCGGATCGGTATGAGCTATATACTGCGTTGCGATGCGGTGCAGAACGGCTATGTCGCCAAGGCCAGCCTCAGTGGTCCGGCCTCCGTGCTGGCACCATTGCACGCGCAGCTGTGTGACATTCGCGAACAACTGCCGCGGACTCTCCAGCAGGGCGAAACGCCGCAACAGTTGGCCAGCCATTTCCCCGGCCTGCGCCAGCATTACCGGCTGGTGCCGCTCACCGGCACCCTGCCGGAGGGCAATCGCATCGACGAAGCGCCGCTGATCCCGGGACTGTGGCAGTGGCAACTGACCCTGAGCGATGGCCAACACAGTGTCGCCAGCAGTGAATTTCTGCTGATGGACGACCAGGGCCCGCGCTGGCTGACCGCCACCCCGGCTCACCTGCTCGACAACAGCCATAACGACAATCAAGAGGAAGCAGCCTGATGGTGCAGTGGTGCGATACAACCGTAAGCCGTGATGGCGTAGATCTGGCCGTACGCACCTGGAGTGCGGACAAGAGCCCTACAGTGATACTGGTGCACGGCTACCCGGACGCCAATCACGTCTGGGAAAAAGTCGCCGAGCGACTGAGCCGGGATTTCAAAGTGGTCGCCTATGACGTACGCGGCGCCGGCAATTCTTCCGTGCCACAAGGTCGTGCCGCCTACAAGTTACGGGAACTGCGCGACGATCTGCATGCCGTCATGGACGCGGTCAGCCCCGATGAGAAGGTCCAGCTGGTGGGCCACGACTGGGGCTCCATCCAGACCTGGGAATCGGTCACCGACCCGGGTGCCGAAAACCGTATCGCCTCCTACACCACCCTGTCCGGCCCCTGCCTGGACCACGTGGGCCAGTGGATGAAAGCCCGGCTGCGCGAACAGAAAATTGGCGCCGTGCTCAACCAGCTGTCCCACTCCTGGTACATCGGCGCGTTTCAATTACCGGTACTGGCCCCGGCCCTGTGGAAAGCCGGCCTGGCCAAGGCCTGGCCGAAAGTCCTGCGCCGTACCGAAAACCTGGACAGTGAGCCCAGCGCCACCCAGTTACAGGACGGCACCCACGGCATCGAATTGTACCGGGCCAACATGTTGCCCTGTCTGCTCAAGCCACGCGAGCGGCACACCAAAGTGCCGGTGCAGCTGATTGTCGCCCGCCAGGACAACTATGTGCGACCGGCCATGCTGGAAGACCTGTCCCAGTGGACCGATCGGTTGTGGCGCCGGGAACTGGATTGCGGTCACTGGGGCCCACTACTGCAACACCCGGACGTAACCGCCGACTGGATTCGCGAATTTATTCAGCACATCGACGGGGCCCCCGCTTCCGGTCCTCTGCAACGCAGTGAAGTCACTACCAGCCAGATAAAAGGCCCGGACAGCGGCAAGCGCGTGGTGATTACCGGCGCCGGCTCCGGCATCGGCCGGGAAACCGCCCTGGCCTTCGCCCGCCGTGGCGCCCTGGTGGTCTGCACCGATATCAACACCGAGGCCGCTGCCGCCACCGCCCGCATCATCGCCGCCGAAGGCGGCGAGGCCCTCAGCCGCAAGTGCGACGTGAGCAGCACCCGCTCCATGGAAGCCCTGGCCGCCTGGGTGGAAAAGGAACTGGGCGCCCCTGACATCGTGGTCAATAATGCCGGCATCGGACTGTCCGGTTCGCTGCTGGACACCAGCGTGAAGGATTGGCAACAGGTGCTGGGCGTGAACCTGTGGGGCGTCATTCATGGCTGCCGCCTGTTCGCTCGCCAGATGATCGATCAGGGCCGCGCCGGACATATCGTCAACGTGGCCTCTGCCGCCGCCTTCATGCCCTCGCGCATGCTGCCCGCATATGCCACCAGCAAGAGCGCGGTGCTGATGTTCAGCGAATGCCTGCGCGCCGAACTGGGCGACCATGGCATCGGCGTCAGCGCCATCTGCCCGGGCATCATCGATACCCCCATTACTCGCAACACCCGTTTTGTGGGCGTCGACAACGAGGAACAGGAACGGCGCCGCCAGCACGCCCACACGTTCTATCAACGCCGTGCCTTTACCCCGGACCGGGTGGCCCAGGCCATCGTCGAGGCCGTGGAGAAAAACCGCGCGGTGGTACCGGTAAGCCCGGAAGCGCGTGGCATGCAATGGCTGGGACGCTTTACCCCCTCCCTGGCCCGCAATCTGGCCCAGGTGGAAATTACCCCCTGAGCCAGATGGTTCTTGTGGGAAGCGATGCCAGGCATCGCTTCCCACACACGCCAAGCTCTGTTGCTGGCGATCATCCTTCGGCCAACGACGTTTCGCTTGCAGGCAAGCTCCTGCCTCTGCATTACTACCTCTTCGCAAGTGACGACCGTCACGTTTATGTCCTAAATCACCAACTCACAACCACTGCGAGCTGTGGCGCCTGTGCAAAAAGCGGGCTATCATCGCGGGCATGAAAACCAGTGACCGCAATCCCGCCGCTATCCTGCGCAGCCTGAAGAAATATACTCAGCCTGTGACAGGCGCGCTTCAGGCCGAAGCCGGCAACCACAAGGAATTTACCATCGACGAACTGGCCCGCGAGGCCGGCTCCACGGTGCGTAACGTGCGTGCCTACCAGGACCGGGGCATTCTGCCGCCGCCGGAGAAACGCGGTCGTACCGGTATCTATACCGATGTGCATCTGGCACGCCTGAAAATCATCGGCGCCCTGCTGGAACGTGGCTACACCCTCAATAATATCCGTGACCTGCTCAGCGCCTGGGAACAGGGCCGCGAACTGAACGATGTACTCGGCCTGGAAGTGGCAGTGACCTCCTGGCAGAACCCCAGTGTGCCGTCTTACCTGGACTACCAGGAACTGCTGGATGACTTCGGCGAAGACATCACCCCGGAAGTGATGACCAAGGCGGTGAAGCTGGGCTACATCATTCCCGAAGGCATGCGCCTGCGCATTCCCTACCCGCGCATCTACAACGCGGGCAAGGAACTCAGCGAGGCCGGCGTGCCACTGGATGCGGTACTCACCCATGTCGGCCTGGTTCGCGAAGAAGTGGACAAGCTGGCAGAGCGCTTTATCGGCATGATCATCCATCACCTGGTGGACGAGAAGTACGGTGACGAAGCCCTGCCGGAAGGCGAAGACGTGCCCAAGCTGGCCGACTTCATCACCCGCATCCGCCCACTGGCCGACGCGGTAGTCAGCGACGAACTGGGCCGGGTACTGGAAAAAAGCATCAACAAGATTCTCGTCGACCGCCTCGCCAACGTGCTGGCGCATATCGAAAAGAATATCTGAAAAGCAGCTGCAAGCCACAAGCTTCGAGCTACAAGGCGCGAGACAGATTTTCCTGTTCTGCGCCTCAGTGCCCGCGCAATTACCTGGGTGCGCGGGAACGGCCTTTCAAAACCCCCGGCCTGATCCGCGTTGAAGCTTGTGGCTTGTAGCTCATTCCCGGAATCGCGGGCACATCCTGTCCGTACCTGACACCCTCCCCCGCGACTCATAGCTCATAGCTAGTAGCTATATTTTGCGTTTGGTAGGCTTTTCTTGCTGTTTTGTTGCCGGGGCTCCTTTCATACTCGCGGGAATGCCAATCTTGGGACGTTAGTGCGAACAGTGTTCGCCGACCAAAACAATAATGTCCCCGAGGAGAGCATCATGAAACCCGGCCTGTTACTCAGTGCCTTGCTGAGCGCCAGCCTGCTTGCCGCCTGTGGCGGCGGAGGCTCCAGCAACCCGGCACCCGTCAGCAACACCCCCACACCCAGCAACCCGCCGACGCCGGAAACGCCCACTGGCCCGGAACCGCGCCCATCCAATGTCACCGCTCCCTTTGCGGATTACGGCACGGTACTGAACATCCTGCCCCCGGGTCAGGATGACATCGGCGGCGTTGCCAATCTGAGCGCAGACATTCCCGGTCTCGGGGATCTGCTCAGCACCCTGTTCGACGACCTGGTGGCAGAAACCGGTCTGGTGCCGGCCCTCAGCAAGGAACCCCACTTCGACGATCAGCTGGGTCTCTACGATGCCCTGGTACGCAGCGAACCCGGGTTGACTGATGACCAGCTCGGCGACTACTTCAAAGCGGCCCCACTACTGGCTCCGGAAGCAGGTAACTGGGAAAGCGAGCAGACCCTGGATGCCGCCGGCTATCAGGTGGATATCAAACGCGACAACTTCGGGGTGCCGCACATTTTCGGCGAGTCCCGCCGCGATGCCCTGTTCGGGGTCGGTTATGTGACCGCCGCCGACCGCCTGTTCCTGCTTGATGTGCTGCGCCGCGCCGGCCGTGGCGAGCTGTCTCGTTTTCTGGGACCGGCGGACTTCTCCTTCGATGAGGATATCGCCGTCAATGCGCCCTACCGGGAAGAGGATCGCACCACCATGATCGCCAATACCATCGCCCGCTTCGGCGATGATGGCGCCCAGGTGTTCGATGATGCCACCAACTATGTGGCCGGCCTCAACCAGTACGTGGCCGACGCCCGCAGCGGGCTGCTGCAAGTGCCGGTGGAATACGTGGCCCTGGGGGTGCAACTGGAACCTTTCGTGATTGAAGACGTGGTCGCCATTGCCACCCTGATCCAGGGCATCTTCGCCGGTGGCGGCGGCAACGAGCACAACAATGTCTTGCTGTTGCAGGCCCTGGAAGCCCAGACCGGCAGCAAGGAGATCGCCTGCGATCTGTGGAAAGACCTGCGCCACGGCACCGATCCGGAATCCTCCGTGACCACCACCACATCCTTCGCCACCCAGTCACCACCGACCCTGCCGGACATCTGCCCACTCAGCGGCGAGCTGGCCGGCCAGTTCCCCGGTGCGGTGATGTTCGATGCCGGCTCCTTCCAGACCTTTGACCCGCTCAGCCATGAACCCTGTGGCCGCCCGGGCCAGCCCGAGTGTCCCGAAGCCCTGGGCAATGCCCCCGCCCTGCCCGGTACCGGTGTGGTCGGCGGCCTGGTGGATACCGTGGGCGACCTGCTCGGCGGCATCCTGTCCCTGTCCTTCCTGGACGATGGCGGCCAGGCCCTGTCACAGCAATGGGCCAGCCTGACCCGTCAGCTGCCCGCACTGTGGACCCGCAAAGACACTCTCACCGAGCAACAGCAACAACAGGCCATGCAACGTATCGCCGCCATCGAAACCGGCATTCAGGGGCTGCGCGATGGTTTCCCCAGCGTCATGTCCAATGCCCTGCTGCTCAATGCGGAGCATTCCGCCAGCGGCCAGCCACTGGCCGTGTTCGGCCCGCAGACCAGCTACTTTGTGCCCCAGCTGCTGCTGGAAATGGCCGTCCATGGTGGCGACATCAACACCCGCGGCATGACCTTCACCGGCCTGCCCTATGTGGTCATCGGGCGTGGACCGGACTTCGCCTGGAGCGCCACCTCCGGCAGCTCCGACCTCACCGACGTACGGGTGGTGCAACGCTGTGAACCGGCCGAGCCGCCGGCCCATGGTGAAGGCGGCTACCAGGTCAACGGCCAGTGTCAGCCCTTCGATGTGATCGACGAGCAATGGGTGGCCCGCTGGAACCTGGCCTCCTCCACCGATCCGGAGGCAGTGGGTCAGAACGAAGCGGTCACTCGCCGGGTGATCCGCACCGAGGAATACGGCCCGGTGATCGGCTTTGCCACCGTGTCCGGCATGCCCGTGGCGGTGACCCGCCAGCGCAGCACCTACTTCGCCGAACTGGATACCGCCCTGCCGTTCCTGCAGGCCAGCCGCAATGACGTGCACGATGTAGAGAGCTTCTACGATGTGTTCCACAACACCACCGGCAGCTTCAACTGGTTTTATATCGACGACCGGGACATCGCCTTTTTCCACTCCGGTGATTACCCGCAACGGGCCAACGGCATCCACCCGGAACTGCCCAGCTGGGGTAACGGCCAGTACGACTGGAACGGCTTTATCCCGCAGCAGGCACACCCTCAAGCGAGCAACCCGGACCGCGGCTACCTGGCCAGCTGGAATAACCGTCCGGCCCGCGATTGGTGGGCTGCCGATGCCCATGCGCCCTATGGCTCCGCACACCGCAACGACATCCTCGACGTGCGCCTGCAGCAACTGGTGCAGGAAGGCAGCGTGACCCGGGCGCGCATGGTGGAAGCCATGGGCGATGCCGCCACCGTGGATCTGCGCGGCCAGGAAATCGTCCCCGCCGCTCTGGCGTTGCTGGCAAGCGCGCCGGTTACCGGCGATCAGGACAGCGCCATCCGCCTGATGCAGGACTGGGTCGGTAACGGTGCCCTGCGCCGGGACCGGGACGGTGACGGCAACTACGACGAGGAAGCCGCCGTGGCCCTGATGGATGCCTGGTACCCGCTGATGATCGACATCCTGCTGCCGCAGATCACCGCCGTGGAAGACGTGGACGGCCGCAACCTGTCACTGATGGGCCGGGACAACAAACCCGGTGCCGGCGGCTCCGCCTACAACAATGGCTACTACGGCTATCTGGAACGGGTGCTGGAACAGGCCGCAGGCAACAGCGCCAGCCCCTACCGGGCCCTGCGCTGCGCGGACAGCGATGACCTGGCAACCTGCCGCAGCGCGCTGGCCAACAGCCTCAACCAGGCCATCGAGCAACTCGGCGGCATTGCCAGCATGGACAGCTGGAACGTGGACGAAAGCCAGGACCAGATCCAGCACCGCGCCATCGGCCTGGCCACGGTCCCCGCCATCCACTGGCAAAACCGCCCCACCTTCCAGCAGGTGGTGGAGTTCACCGGGCACCGGTAAGCCCCCTCTGTAGGAGCCATGCTTGCATGGCGAACCTGCTCGCGATAGCCCATCCCAGGGCTATTCGCCATGCGAGCATGGCTCCTACAATTCTTTATAAGTCATCTTTATTCCCCCCCATCCACCCCATGCATTTGTCTAATCCCCCCAACGGCGTTAGCGTCTCCTACACATAAAAAACAGATTTCCGGGAGAGCACCACATGCGCGCGATTTTGTGCAAGGAACTGGGGCCGGCGAACACGCTGGTCATCGACGACATCCCTTCCCCCGAGCCGGGCAAGGGCCAGGTGAAGGTACGGGTAAAGGCCGCCGGGCTGAATTTCCCCGACACCCTGATCATTGAAGGCAAGTACCAGATCAAGCCGGAGCTGCCGTTTTCACCGGGCGGTGAAATGGCCGGTGAAGTGCTGGCCGTGGGCGACGGCGTTCAGCGCTTCAAAGCCGGCCAGCGGGTCATGGGCCTGACCGGCTACGGCGCCTTCGCGGAAGAAATTCTGGTGCCGGAAAACCAGCTGATTCCGGTGCCGGACGGTATGAATGACCACACTGCCGCCGCCTTCTCCATGGTCTACGGCACCAGCTACCACGCCCTCAAGCAGCGCGCCAACATCCAGCCCGGGGAAACCCTGCTGGTACTGGGTGCCAGCGGCGGCGTGGGCCTGGCGGCCGTGGAACTGGGCAAGGCCATGGGCGCCACCGTGATCGCCGCCGCCAGCAGCGCCGAGAAACTGGAAGTGGCCAAGGAAGCCGGCGCCGATGACCTGATCAACTACGCCGACGAGGATCTCAAGGACGCCCTCAAGCAGCGTTACCCGAAGGGCGTGGACGTGATCTACGACCCGGTGGGCGACAGGTTTACCGAAGCGGCCATCCGCAATATGGCCTGGAACGGTCGCCTGCTGATTGTCGGCTTCGCCGCCGGCGACATTCCGAAAATCCCCGCCAACCTGGCGCTGCTGAAAGGCTGCTCCATCATCGGCGTGTTCTGGGGTGCCTTCACCCAGAAGGAACCACAAACCAACATCCAGAACATCATGGAACTGATGCAGCTGTTCAATCAGGGCAAGATCAACCCGCGCATTAGCCAGGTGTTCCCGTTCGAGGAGTACGAGCAGGCCCTGGCCGCGCTCACCTCACGTACCGCCAAAGGCAAGGTCGTACTGGATATTGCCGGCGCCTGATACGCCCCGCCTGCACTTGTAGGTGCGATGGTTCCACCGCGATTGTCATCCCCGATAATCGCGGCGGCGCCAGCGCATTTTCTGCGCTCTACCCCTTCGCCGCACCCTGCATACATTAACGCCACCAACCCGGTGATACAGCCCCGCCTTACCTTGTATATAGTGGAACCTCGCAATGGCAAGGAGGCAGGAATGACCACACCGCTGGTACTGGTAATCAACTGTGGCAGCTCGTCCATCAAGTTCGCCCTGGTGGATGAAGACAGCAGCGAGTTTCCCCTGGAAGGGCTGGCAGAAAGACTGAACAGCCCCGAGGCGGTACTGCGCTGGGAGCAGGATGGCGAGCAACAGGAAGAGCCGCTGGCAGACGCGGATCACCGCCAGGCCCTGGAAGCCCTGCTGCCCCGGGTACAGGCCTACGCCGGAGACCGGCTGGCCGCCATTGGCCACCGGGTGGTCCACGGCGGCGAGCAGTTCACCGCGGCCGGGTTACTGAATGAGGACGCCCTGGCAGCGATCCGTGCCGCCAGCCCGTTGGCGCCCCTGCATAACCCGGCCAACCTGCTGGGCATCGACGCCGCCCAGGCCCTGTTTGCCGACCTGCCCCAGGTGGCCGTGTTCGATACCGCCTTTCACCAGAGCTTGCCCGAACACGCCTACCGCTATGCGCTGCCCATCGAGCTGTATCAGCAGCAGCGCATTCGTCGTTATGGCTTCCATGGCACCAGCCATTGCTATGTGACCCGACGGGCTGCGAGCCTCACCGGGTTACCGGTGGACACCAGTGGCTGGCTGTCCGCCCACCTGGGCAACGGCTGCTCCAGTTGCGCCGTGCAGGATGGCCACAGCCGCGACACCAGTATGGGCTTCACGCCGCTGGAAGGGCTGGTGATGGGTACCCGCAGTGGCGATGTGGACCCCAGCCTGCACGCTTTTCTGGAACGGGAACGGGGCTGGTCCGCCCAACACACCGATCAGGTGCTGAGCCGGGAGAGCGGCCTGCTGGGCCTGTCCGGGCTGTCCAACGACATGCGCACCCTTGAGCAGGCCAGCAGCGAAGGCCATGAGGGCGCCACCCTGGCCATTGAGGTGTTCTGCTATCGGCTGGCCAAATCCCTGGCCGGCCAGGCCTGTGCCCTGACCCGGCTGGACGGCCTGATCTTCACCGGCGGCATTGGCGAAAATTCAGCCCTGGTGCGCGCCAAGACCGTGGCCCATCTAGGGCTCATGGGGCTGGCCATCAACGACGATGCCAACCGTGCCTGCGTGGGCGGCAACAGCGGCGAAATCCAGGCCGACAACAGCCCACGTATTCTGGTGGTGCCCACCAACGAGGAACGCCAGATCGCCCTGGAAACCCTGGCCGCCATCGGCGCCGAAAAGGAGAGGTAGGGGACTGTTAACGCTTCATTCTCGCCTCTGTTGCGTCTAAAAAAGCGCCAATCTAGGCACGAGGAGAGATGTTTGGTTACTCCAAATGAACGAGTCGTAACAACGAGTGGCGCTTTTTTAGACGCAACCCGAAGGGCTGGGCTCCTTTTCCCGCCCAGCTGCGTTGGCGGTCGTTCACATAGAAAAACTATGCCACACTCCCTTCGCCTTGCCGGGCGAAAAAATGAACTCCAGCAGAGGCGAGAATGAAGCGTCAACAGCCCCCAATGCAGATCTACTTTATTGCCCCCACCGGCTTCGGCGTAGGGCTCACCTCCACCAGCCTGGGGCTGCTGCGGGCCCTGGAACAGGGCGGCCTGAAGATCGGCTTCTGCAAGCCCATCGCCCAGCACCACCCCGGCGACACCGGCCCGGAACAATCCAGTGAACTGATCACCCGCACCTTCTCCATCGAACCGCCCGCACCCATGCCCCTGGAGCAGACGGAAAAGTACCTCGGCGACGGCCAGCTCGACGACCTGCTGGAGCAGATCGTGCAGCGCTTTCATCAGGCCGCCGAAGGCAAGGACGTGATGGTAGTGGAAGGCATGGTGCCCACCCGCACGGTGAGTTATGCCGCTCGCCTGAACGCGGCACTGGCCAGCAGCCTGGGGGCGGACGTGATTCTGGTGGCGGCGCCGGAAGACGGCAACGTGTCTGCCCTGGCCGACAGCCTGGAAATTCACTGCCGCCAGTTCGGCGGCAGTCGCAACGACAAAGTGTTGGGGGTGGTGCTCAACAAGGTCCATGACGACAGCCTGCCAGAGCAACTCAAGCAGCAATTTCCGGCCCTGGAGAAAGGCGACCTGCGCCTGCTCGGCTGCGTGCCCTGGCAGGAGGAGCTGAATGCGCCGCGCACCCGCGATGTGGCCAAGCTGCTCGGCGCCAACGTGTTGCACGCCGGCGATGACGAGCACCGGCGCATGGAGAAAATCGTGCTCTGCGCCCGCGCCCTGCCCAATACCGTAGAGCTGTTCCAGCCACGGGTGCTGGTGGTGACCCCCGGCGACCGGGACGACATCATCGTTGCCGCCAGCCTGGCCGCCAGCAACGGCGTGCCCCTGGCCGGGCTGTTGCTGTGCACTGGCTTCCAGCCGGACCCGCGGGTAATGCGTCTGTGCCAGAGTGCCCTGGATGCGGGCCTGCCGGTGATGACGGTCGACACCGGTTCCTATGAAACCGCTACCAACCTGAATCGCATGAACCGGGAAATCCCGGTGGACGACCGCGAGCGGGTGGAAAAGGTAACCAACTTTGTGGCCAGCCATCTGGATCATGAATGGTTGCGCGAGCGCTGCGGCAGCCCCCGCGAGCTGACCCTGTCACCGCCCGCCTTTCGCTACCGCATGGTGCAACGGGCCCGCGAAGCCAACAAGCGCATCGTACTGCCGGAAGGCAGCGAACCGCGCACTATCGAGGCAGCGGCCATCTGCCAGGAACGGGGCATTGCCCGCTGCGTACTGCTGGCCAAACGGGAAGCGGTGGAATCCGTGGCTCGCACCCAGGGCATTACCCTGCCGGAAGGCCTGGAAATTCTCGACCCGGACAGCATTCGCGAACAGTACGTGGAACCCATGGTGGAACTGCGCCGTAACAAGGGCCTCAACGCCCCCATGGCCCGCGCCCAGCTGGAAGATACCGTGGTGCTGGGCACCATGATGCTGGCTCTGGACGAAGTGGACGGTCTGGTGTCCGGCGCCATCAACACCACCGCCAACACCATCCGCCCGGCCCTGCAGCTGATCAAGACCGCCCCGGAATACAACCTGGTATCGTCGATCTTCTTCATGCTGCTGCCGGAGCAGGTGCTGGTCTACGGGGACTGTGCGGTAAACCCGGACCCGGACGCTGAGCAGCTGGCGGAAATCGCCCGGCAGAGCGCCGCCTCGGCAAAAGCCTTCGGCATCACCCCACGGGTGGCCATGCTCAGCTACTCCACCGGCGATTCCGGTACCGGCAACGATGTGGTGAAGGTCCGCGACGCCACCCGCCTGGCCCGCGAGGCCAACCCGGATCTGTTACTGGATGGCCCGCTGCAGTACGACGCCGCCGCCATCGACAGCGTGGGCAAGGCCAAGGCCCCGGACAGCCCGGTGGCCGGCCGCGCCACCGTGTTCATCTTCCCGGACCTGAACACCGGCAACACCACCTACAAGGCGGTGCAGCGAAGCGCCAACTGCATCAGCGTGGGGCCCATGCTGCAGGGCCTGCGCAAACCGGTGAACGACCTGTCCCGGGGTGCCCTGGTGGACGACATCGTCTACACCATCGCCCTCACCGCCATCCAGGCGGCGGACCTGTGAGGAGCGCAGAGTTTCAAGTTGCAAGTAACAAGTTTCAACGCGGGCACGGCATCAACGACGGATGAGTTTGTGCCCGCGATTCAACCTGAGCGCGGGCACGGAACCTAAAACCCTTCGGCCCAGGCCCGCGCCTTGAAACTTTCAACTTGTAACTTGCAACTGCTCTTATCGGCCACTCTGATCAATCACCACACCCGGTGCCCCGACCTGAAACAATTCACGCAGGTCGTCGGGCACCGGTGTCTTTTCAAACGGTTCGTTGGTCATCATCACGTACACCGCTTGCGAATACGCAATGGCGCGGCCATCGTCAGCATGGCGGATTTCCGCTTCCAGGGTGAAGGAGGTGTTGCCCAGTTGCTTCACTGACACGAACACGTTCAGCACATCGTCGAAACGCGCCGAAGATTGCCACTCTATGGTCAGCTTCACCGCCTGATTATCCAACCCTCGTGCCTGCAACTGGCTGTACTCACACCCCAGAGCACGCATGAATTCCTTAATGGCGAGGTCCACATAATCCGCGTAACGGGCATTGAAAACCACTTGCTGGCCATCGCATTCTTGATAGCGAACCCGAAAGCGGAAACAGAACGGCTGGGGCATAACACTCTCCAAAAATTTTAATGCAGGCCTGCACGAAGCTTACTGTAGGAGCTATGCTTGCATGGCGAACAGCCCGCCCTTCGCCATGCAAGCATAGCTCCTACAGCGGAAATAAAATGGTCCTTGGCGCTGCTCGAACATGCCAGCAGGCGCCGCGATACCGTCACATCGGGTTCGTTGTGATGCACTACCGGACGACCATCATGACCATCGCCAGCCCAGGTCAATTTTCTCCGCCCTATGTCCACCCATAGCGGTTTGCGGTATCAGCTTTTCTTCGAAAAAGGCATCTACCTGCTGGCCCACTACGTCAGACGCCGCATAGTAGCTTATTTCGGTATTCAGGTGCTCCGAGCGAGAATCGATATTGAACGCGCCCACCAATATCTCGCGGTGATGCAGGGCGAGGGCTTTGGCTTTCAGTACGTGCCGGCCCCCCCCTCGCCCATAGTCCGATTGGTAACCAATGAGTCCTGCGAAACACCAAGAGCCTGGCGTAGTGAGGATTAGCCTAAGGCGTAATCCTGCTTAGTTACGGGCGCCCACTCTGATCAATCACCACCCCCGGCGCTCCGGTCTGCAGCAACTCGCGAAATTCGTCGGGCACCGGGGTTTTTGCGAACGGTTCCGTGGTCATCATCACGTACACCGTTTCCGCACGGGCGATAGCTCGTCCTTCGTCCGCATGGCGGATATCCGCTTCCAGAGTGAACGAGGTATTACCCAGATGCTGGAGTGACACGAACACGTCCAGCACATCGTCAAAGCGTGCCGAGGATTGCCATTCGGTGGTCAACTTCACCACCTGATTATCCAGCCCCTGCGCCAGCAACTGGTTGTAGTCACAACCCATGGCGCGCATGAATTCGGTCATGGCGAGATCCACGTAATCGCCGTAACGAGCATTGAAAACCACCTGCTGGGCATCGCATTCGTTGTAACGAACCCGAAAGCGAAAACAGAACGGCTGGGACATAACTCTCTCCAAAACGTTTTAATGCAGGGCGGGCCGAAGCTCACTGTAGGAGCTATGCTTGCATGGCGAACAACGCACCATTCGCCATACAAGCATAGCTCCTACAGTGAAAATAAAATGGCCATTGGCGCTGCTTGAGCATGCCGCGCCTACAACATCCGCTCAATGGGCAATAGCGACAGTAACCATGCCAGCATCCGCCGCCATACCGTCACGCCGGGTTCGTTGTGAAGCACTAGTGGACGACCGTCATGGCCATCACCGGCCCAGGTCAGTTTGCCCTGCTCTTTGTCGACTCGATAACTGTTTTCCGGCGCCAGCCCCTCTTCGATAAAGGCTGCTACCTGCTGGCCCAGTTCCGCAGACGCCACGTAGTAGCCCATCTCGGTATTCAGATGCACCGAACGTGGATCGATATTGAATGAGCCCACGAACACTTCTCGCCGATCCAGCACCATGGCTTTGGTGTGCAGACTGGCCCGGGAGCGCCCCTTGAATAACCGCACCTGCCGATGCAGGGCCCGAGCGTTGGGCGCCAATTCATGCAGCTCCACCCCGGCTTCCAGCAAACCATCGCGATAACGGGCATAGGCACCGTGGGCCGCAATCACATCATTGGTGGCCAGGCTGTTGGTGAGCACCGCCGCGCGACCTCCCCGCTGTTTCATTTCTGCCAGTTCCGCCACAAAGGCATCACCGGGAATAAAATAGCTGGCCTCCATCAGCAGCTCCTGATGATCATCCCGGGCCAGCAGGTGGGCGAGCTGGTCGCCCATCAGGGTCTGCTTGACCCCGGCCGCCTTGTCGGGACTATCGAACAGCAATACCGCATGGGCCTGCACACACTGGCGATCCTGCCCTGCCAGGTAATCGGTGAAGAACGCTTCGTGCTGGGGAAACAGGTAGGGGTAGTTTTTCAGGGAGCGGCGCCATTGCCGCAGCCACTGCCAGACACGCTCCGCCGCTGCTTCCCGATAACGACGCAGGGTCTTCATGGGCATGGCCAGCGGGCTGTCCCAGTAGCAGTCAAACGCCGCCTGGGTATCGGCGACGATGGGGCCGCGGGCGTACAGGTCCAGATCGCGAAAGTTGGTGGACGCATTCACGCCGAAATAGTGATCGGCGATATTGCGGCCGCCTACCAGCGCCCGTTCACCATCCACGATCCAGGCCTTGTTGTGCATGCGGTGATTCAGCAGCGGCATGTGATGAAGCCATTGCAGGACATGCTTGTAACGCCCATGAAAAGCGTTGAACAGGCGCACCTCGATATTGGGGTGGGCATCCAGCGCCGCCCACTTTACGTCCCGGCCCAACTGGTTGGCGTGATCCAGCAGCATGCGCACTTTCACGCCCCGGCGTGCCGCCTCCAGCACCCGGTAAATCAGCAGCTTGCCGGTGGTGTCGTCATCCCAGATGTAGTACTGCACATCCAGCGTCCGCCGGGCCAGGCGGGCCAGCGTGATCCGCAGGGTAAAGGCCTGCTCGCTGTCAGCCACCAGCGACAGGGACGACAGCGTCATTGCCGTAGCCCCGGCGCTCATGCCGGCTCCTGGAAACGGTGTGATAGGGAAATGACTGACGCTCCTGCAACCTTGTGACAACCCGACCCATGAGCGGCGTTGCCGTTTTCGTTGTCCTGCAAGGTAGCAGAAGCCAACCCCTAACTGAATCAGTCGAACTGGGACACATTACGACTCCGCGCCGGCGGCTGGTCATTTCGTATCCGTAGAAAGCTGGCAAAGCGCGGCAGGCCGTTGGCGGTGAGCCCGAAGAATTTGTAGGTCACGGTGCTGCCCACGGGCGGCGGGTCCGCCCGATCGTTATCGCTGAGGCCGCTGCCCAGTTTGAAACGTCGACCGTCCCCAGTCTCCACTACCAGCGCCCCCACCTGGCCCTGGTACTTGCCTTTACCTTCGCTGTAATCCACCACTGTTGCTTCCGCATCCTGGGAGGTTTTCACCTTGAGCAGCGTCGCCGTGCGACCGGCAGTGTAGATGCTCTCACCATGATGCAGCATCAACCCTTCACCGCCGACCGCCAGCACCCGGTCCAGACGCGCCAGCAGGGCACCGTGGTCCGTGGCCGGTCGTTGTTCTACCAGGGCCAGGTGATAGGAAGAGGTCTTGCCCACCAGCTCACGCATCCTTTTCACCCGTTCACTGAATGGCACGCCGCTGGCCGGCAGGTCGAACACCATAAAGCGGATCTGCCGCCATTCTTGCGCCTTTGGTTGCAGCCGTCGCACCGCTGCCGACACCTGGGCAAACCGGCCACGGCCCATCCACAGCTCTCCGTCCAGGGGCTGCGCGGGAAAATCGCGCAGGAACCAGCCCGGCGCGGCGATAATATTGCCGCCCCGGGACAGCAACTGCTGCCCGTCCCAGTAGGCCCGCACCCCATCCAGCTTTTCGCTGACCCAGTAGCCCTGCAGATCCATGCCCGCCTGATACACCCTGGCCAGCTGCAAAGGGGGCTCGCTGGCCCGGGCCACGGCCACCAGCAGGCACATGAGCACCATCAAGCCAACCCGCAGACATCCTTGTCTTACCGGTATTTTCACGGTCTTCTCCCTTTATTCTCGCTCGCGGTCCCAGACTGTGCCTGAAGGAGGGGCCCGGCTCTGTGCGCCATCGCAGCGCCAGTGCGTAAGAAATCACCGGTTTTGCAACAAATCCGTTGGCCGGGCATCCAATCTTCAGGAGGTAACAACTATGCGCACACTATTATTTCTGGCGGCTCTCACATTGAGCGCCCCCGTACTGGCCGCCGAGGCCTACTTTGCCGGCGGCTGTTTCTGGTGTACCGAATCGGATTTTGAAGAGCTGGATGGCGTCAGCGAAGCCATTAGCGGCTTTGCCGGGGGCGACGAGAAGAATCCCAGCTACGAGGATGTGGCCCATGGCCGCACCGGCCATACGGAAGTCGTAAAAGTCATTTATGACCCGGCGATGGTGAGCTATGACAACCTGCTCACCTGGTTCTGGCAGCACGTGGACCCTACCGACCCCAACGGCCAGTTCGTGGATCGCGGCCAGCAATACCGCAGCGCGATTTTCTATCAGACCGAGGCAGAGAAAACCGCTGCCCTGGCCTCCCGCAATACACTTGAGGAAAGCGGCCGCTTCGACAAACCGGTGATCACCGAGATTACCGAGCTGGACGCTTTCTACCCGGCGGAGGATTACCACCAGGATTACTACAAGACCCACAGCCTCAAGTACAAGTACTACCGCTACCGCTCCGGTCGCGACCAGTTTCTGCAAGAGCACTGGGACGACCCGAAGCATCGCCCCTGGCTCACCGACCAGGTCACCCAGCGCTGGCAGGGAGCGGACCAGTTCCAGCGGCCCAGCGATGAGGTGCTGAAAAAATCCCTGCCCAAGCTGGTCTACCAGGTGACTCGGGAAGACGCCACCGAGCGGGCCTTCCAGAATGAATACTTCGATCATAAAGCCGAGGGGATCTACGTGGATGTGATCAGCGGTGAGCCGCTGTTTTCCTCCACGGACAAGTACAAATCCGGCACCGGCTGGCCCAGCTTTACCCAGCCCATCGACAAGGCATTCGTAACGCTGGCGGAAGACAACAAGCTATGGGCCACCCGCACGGAAGTGCGCAGCCGCTACGCGGATTCCCACCTGGGCCATGTGTTCAGTGACGGTCCGGAGCCCACCGGCCAGCGCTGGTGTCTGAACTCCGCCGCGCTGCGCTTTGTGCCCAAGGCCGAAATGGAGAAACAGGGTTACGGGGAATACCTATCCCTGTTTGAGTGATGGCAGCCGTGGCCGGTTGATGACAATGGCGATCACCCCGGCCACCGCCAGCGCCCAGCAGTAATGGATGGCACCGACCAGCGCCAGCGGCGACAGCCCGGCAATGGAGCAGGCCAGCAGCACCTGGGCGCCGTAGGGAATCAGCCCCTGTACCACGCAGGAAAAGATATCCAGCACACTGGCGGAACGACGCAGGTCCACGCCATGGTCTTCGGCGATGTCCCGGGCCATCTCGCCGGTGAGTACGATGGCCACGGTGTTGTTGGCCACGAACACATTGGCCACCACCACCAGCAAGGCAATGCCCACTTCCCCCGCCCGTTGCAGCGGTAGTTTAAGCCAGCGGGTCAGGCCGTGAATGCGCTCGATCAACCAGCGGGTGCCGCCCTGATCCGTCATCAGTTGCGACAGGCCGCCGATCAGCATGGACAGCAGCATGATCTCGAACATGCTTTCGAAACCGCTGTAGACCGCCCCGTTCACCTGGGCCAGCCCGTAGTCCGTCCCCTGCACCATGCCGGTGACACCGGCCACGACGATACCGATCACCAACACCGCCAACACATTCAGGCCGCTCAGGGCCAGGGCGAAGACCAGCAGGTAAGGCAGCACCAGCCAGGGCTGTAATGGCTCCGCCTGCACCTGATGCTCACCGCCGCCCAGCATCACCAGCACCGCCACGGTCACCAGCGCCGCCGGCAGGGCAATCCAGATATTCACCCGGAACTTGTCCTTCAACGAAACGCCCTGGCTGCGAGTGGCGGCGATGGTGGTATCGGAAATCATCGACAGGTTGTCACCGAACATGGCGCCGCCCACCACAGCCCCCACCGCCAGCGGCAAGGGCAGCCCGGTGGCCTGGGCAAAGCCGGCGGCGATGGGCGCGGTGGCGGCGATGGTCCCCATGGAGGTGCCCATGGCCGTGGCGATAAAGGCCGCGATCAGAAACAGGGCCGGCAGCACCCAGTCGGAAGGAATGATGCGCAGACCGAACTGTACGGTGGCATCCACACTGCCGATGCTCTCGCTGACACTGGCAAACGCCCCGGCCAGCAGGAACACCAGGCACATGAGAATGATATTGGGGTGGCCGATCCCCGCCAGCAGGCGCTCCACACTGCGGCTCAATGCCTGCCGCGCCAGGACACAGGCCAGCACGATGGCCGCCATGGCCACCACCGGCGCCTTGATCTGGTAGAAGGCGAACTCGGTGCCCTGCAGGCTGTAGTAAATGCCGCTACCGAAAAACACCGCCATAAAGAACAGCAGCGGCAGCAAGGGCCAGGCGCGGGCAGGGGCTTGAGTCATGGATCAATCCGGATCAGCGGTGAATTCCGCACAGTGTAGAGATTCCCGCTCGGGGGCGGTACCTGCGCTACCTGTAGGAGCTTGCCTGCAAGCGAAAGCCGGAGGATGTCCCGGTGTCATCTACGAAGCCGCTGTAGGAACGGAGCGCAGCGGAGTAACGCACGTAGTTCCGTGCGGCCCGAAGGGTGAGCGAAGCGAATAACCCCGCTTGAGGGGCGAACCGCGTGCGAACGCGGAATCGACCGCAGGGCGATCAGGGACGGCAGAGCTCGACAGGTTTCAAAATTATTGCTGCCGCTCGAATCTCTGTCGCCTCGCTACGCTCGGTTCGTCCCCTGGAAGGGAACTCCTACAGCGGCATCGTATCCATGTTTTCGCAGCTCGAAACTCGTGGCTCGCTGCTGGTCTTTTCAGAATGTATCCACAAACGGCCGGCCGCCGTGGTGGCCGGTCTTGAAGCCGGACGCATTCAACCCGCGTAACAACCACTGGCGACTTTCCATGGGATCGATCACCGCATCGATCTCCAGGAAGCTGGCCATGTTTAGCGCCTTGCCCTGCTGGTAGGCCTTGGCCACCAGCTTGTCGAACAGGCGCTGCTGTTTCTCCGGGGTCGGCTGGGCCGCCAACTCCTTGGCAAAGCCCAATCGCACCGCCCCTTCCAGCCCCATGGCGCCGAACTCGGCGCTGGGCCAGGCGGCGGTGAACAACGGCGAATGAAAGCTGCCCGCCGCCATGGCCTGGGCGCCCAGCCCATAGCCCTTGCGCAGCACCAGAGTAAAGAACGGCACGGTAAGGCTGGCGGCGGTGACGAACATGCGCGACACATGGCGCACCGTGCCCTGCTTTTCTGCTTCCGGCCCGACCATGAAACCGGGGGTGTCGCACAGGGACACCATGGGCAACCCGAACGCTTCGCACAGCTGCATAAAGCGCGCCGCCTTGTCGCCGCCCACTGCGTCAATGGCACCCCCCAGGTGCTGAGGATCGTTGGCGATCAGGCCGAACGGCTTGCCTTCGATGCGCACCAGCGCGGTGATCATGCCGGGGGAAAACGCCCGCCGCAGTTCCAGCACTGAACCGGTATCAGCCAGCGTCTCGATGACCCGACGCATGTCATACACGCGGGTACGTTTTTCCGGAATGCGGTGACGCAGCTCGCGCTGGTCCGCCGCCTGCCAGGCCGCCACCGAGCCCTGGAAATAGGACAGGTACTGTTTGGCCACGGCCACCGCCTCGGCTTCATCGCGGACTCGCACATCCACCACCCCGTTGGCCGCCTGCACACTGACCGGCCCCACCTCTTCCGGGGTAAAGCGCCCCAGGCCACCGCCTTCGATCATGGCCGGCCCGGCCATACCGATGGAGGCATCTTCGGTGGCGATGATCACATCGCAGCAGCCCAACAGGGCGGCGTTACCGGCAAAGCAGCGGCCCGAACCGATACCCACCAGTGGCACCTGACCAGACAGCGCCGCCATGGCTGCAAAGGTATGGCAATCCAGTCCGGCCACGCCGACAAAATCCGTATCCCCCGGGCGCCCGCCGCCGCCCTCGGCAAACAGCACCAGTGGCATCTTCCACTGACCGGCCAACTGCAACAGGCGATCGGTCTTCTTGTGATTCATCATTCCCTGGGTACCGGCAAACACGGTGTAGTCGTAACTCATGGCCATCACCCGCGCGGCCTGCTCGCCCACCTGATCCGCGTTGACCGTGCCGGTGCCGCCAACCAACCCGTCCGCCGGACTCATGGCCTGCAGTTCCTCGGCACTGCGACGGCGGCGCTGGGCCGCCAGGGCCATGGCGCCATATTCCTGGAAGCTGCCCGCATCGAGCAGATGGTCGAGATTTTCCCGGGCAGTTCGCTTGCCCTTGCGGTGGCGCTTTGCCACCGCCTGGGGACGGCCTTCATCGCTGATGGCCTGATGGCGATCCAGCACCTCCGCCAGATCCTTGCGGATATGATCCAGATCCACGCTTTCTTCCGTGGCGATGGCATCGCCTTCCACTTCACCGGGTTCCACAAACAGCAGCGGCGTAGCGTCGTTCAGGGCATCCCCCTCTGCGGCGGCCAGGCTATGCACCCGACCGGATGTGGCAGCGCGCACCTCGAATTCCATCTTCATGGCTTCCAGCACCGCCACCACCTGACCCACCTGCACGGTGTCACCCTGTTGCACCAGCAGGGACACCAAGACTCCGGTGGTGGGGCTGAGCAAGACATCGCAGCCTGTCGGCGTCGCCACGGTTTCCATGGCTAGAGCCGAGGCAGACGCAGGTAATGCCGCAGACGCATCGGGCAGGGCCGCCAGCAACTCGGCAAGATGGCTTTCCACATAGCCCGTGGTTATCGCATTGGCCTGCACCGCGTCACTGGCCAGCAAGGCCTGCAGCAGCGGCAGATTGTTTTGCACACCGTCAATGCGGGTTTGTTTCAGCGCCCGGCGGGCCCGCTGCAATACTGACCCGTAATCCGAACCGGTGACGATCAGCTTGGCCAGCAGGGAATCGTAGGCCGGGCTCACCGGGTACCCGGCGTAGCCATAACCGTCCACGCGGATGCCCGGGCCACTGGCCGGCTCATAGGCGGTGAGGGTGCCCGCCGCCGGCGCGGTACTACCATCGGCCGCGAGGGTTTCCAGGTTGAGGCGCAGCTGAACTGCCATGCCCTCACAGGCCGGGGCGGTTTCCAGATTCAGGTCTGCGAGACTCGCCCCCGCCGCCAGATGAATCTGCGTCTGCACCAGATCCACCCCGGTGACCTGCTCGGTGACGGTATGCTCCACCTGCACCCGCGGGTTGGCCTCCATGAAATAGAAGCGGTCCTGGTCTGGCTCCACCAGAAATTCGAAGGTGCCGATCCCCCGATAGTTCACCGCCGCAGCCAGGGTCATGGCGCTGTCGATAATGCGATCACGCAGGGCGGGATCCAGACCCGGCGCCGGCGCGAATTCCACCAGCTTTTGATGACGGCGCTGCAGGGTACAGTCCCGCTCCCACAAATGGCTCACCACGCCACTTCCATCGCCCAATACCTGCACTTCGATATGCCGGGCAGACTCGACCAGTTGCTCCACGTAAACGGCGTCATTACCAAAGGCAGCCCTGGCTTCCGACTGACAACGGGCATAGGCCGCCTCAAGCGTTGCCGGGTCAGTCACCGCTCGCATACCACGCCCGCCGCCACCGCTGAGCGCCTTGATCATTACCCCACTCCCCTGCAGTGACGCCATGAACGCTTTCGCCGCTTCCAGCGACACCGCCTGCGCCGTGCCCTGCACCAGCGGCACCTGACAGCGCGCTGCCAGCGCCCGGGCCGCCGCCTTGTCGCCAAACAGGCGCAATGTCTCTGCCCCCGGCCCGATCAGGGTAATGCCCGCCTCAGCACACTGCTCAGCAAAGTCCGCATTCTCGGCCAGAAAGCCATAACCGGGATGAATCGCCTCGCAACCCTGCTCCCTGGCAATGGCAATCAACTGCACCCCATCCAGGTAGGCAGGCACACCCCGGCCCGGCAACGCCACCGCTTCATCCGCCTGACGGGCGTGCAGAGAGGCCGCATCGTCCTGGGCATACACACCCACGGAACGCACCCCCAGATCCGCGCAGGCAGAGGCAATACGAATGGCAATCTCGCCACGGTTGGCGATGAGGATGGCAGTAAACGAAACAGACACGGCGAACTCCAGGCGGTGAAACGCGAAGACCACAGTGTAGCCAGCTGGCAGGGGGGATGACATTGATTGGCATGCATGGGCCGCCATGCATCCGGTTAATCGGGCTTCGTGACCTTACTGCCCTTCACCGCCGGCGCCAGCAAGAAAGGAAGGATTTCTGTGGGAGCGTACCTACACGGGAAACCGGCGGTGGGAAATTCGCGTGCAGGCACGCTCCCACAACCCTTGTCTATTCTCGCGACAGACCTCTGCCATCACCCGCCTAGCCCACAAACGACTCCGGGCTGTAACCACAATGAAAACCAAACGGCACATGGTTCTTCAGCGGCACCACGGCCACTTCTTCCAGATTGCGGGCATCGAAGATCACCACTTCGCTGCTGTGATCTCGGGCATCATAGAGCATGCTCACCAGCCAGCCTTCCTGATTTTCATCTTGCTCACGGGGCGGCACATGCATGGCTTCAGAGGTATAACGGCCTTCACCCAGTGCGTGCGCCTTCACCTTGCCGGTTTGCAGATCAATTCGTTCCACGCCATCGAAGAAAGTAGAATTGCCACTCATCATGCAGGCGGCATACATCACCGAGGTGGGCTGGGTAGTGTAGCGTTGATCCCACTGGGGAAACTCGCCGCCCAGGGCCTCCTTGTATTCGTTGGCCTCAATCGTGCCACTGTGGAGATCCAGGCGGTAGCGCATGAATCGCCCGGCAGCGGTATCGCCATTGCTGTGGAGCACATTGCGCAACTGCTCATTCACCGAAAAATCCTCGTAGCGGGTCAGATCCACTTCGATCTTTCCGTCGTCGGTTTCCCAGGCATTGGAGAAGTGAATCGCCACAAAGGGATCGTCAACGGTGAACACCTTTTCCACCTGAAAATCTGCTGTGCGCACCACATAGATTTTCATGCCCAGCTCCCGGCGCCAGGCAATGGCCTGATCGAACGGAATCAGTCCCGCCAGCCAGGGGACCGGTGACGTCATGGCGATGGGGGACTGAAAGAAGACCATATAGTTTTCAGTAAGCGCGAAGTCGTGGCAGAAGCTGAGGAAATCCACCTCAAAAAACCCCTTCTCCACCAGATGCCCGGACGGGGCGATCTTGTAGAGATCAATGGCGCCCTTGCCAGTGAGCATGCCCTTTGGATTGAACGACGGGCGAATACCGAAGTTGTAGCAGACACCGGTGCGCGGATTGACCTTGCCATGGGCACTGAAGGCATTGAACTTGCCCAGCTTGCCGTCGTAGTCGTACTCGCCAATAGTCTCCAGGGTGGCCGGGTCGAGCTGCCACGGACGACCGCCTTCCCACAACGCCAGCAGCTTGCCGCCGTGATAGATCAGGTTGGTGTTGGCACAGTTGGCCGGCAGGCGGCCCATGTTTTTGCGGATGCCACCGGGCGCATTGTGGCCGAAGCTTCGCATGACGATTTTGTTGGCCCTGGTTTCCGCCAGGTACTTGGGAGTGCGCACATAACGGTTGCGGTAGACCACACCGTAACTCGTGAAGGACACGGAATGCAGCATGCCATCGCCATCAAACCAGTGACCGAACTCCTGCCCCCCGATCTTGTTGCGCCCCGGGCCGATACGGAAAAAGGTGCCGCTCACGGCATCCGGGATCGTGCCCTTTACTGCGTTGAGAGGAACAAGGTAGTCCAGCTCTTCGTTGAGCGCTTCAAAACCACCGTGATGCGTTACCGGCTTACCGGGAGACGTCCGTAGCGAACTCACTTCTGCCGTCATGGGATAACCCCTGCATTTTTCTTGTCAGAGCTCCCTTTCTAAGCCTCGATGGGGTGGTGTGCAAGGTGGGTTAAACAGCTAATTGTTTGGTGTTTCACTGTGTGGATGATGGGGGGGGGTTGGGATGGACGGTTGTGCTGTTGGATACGAGGGAAGACCTGACCACCGTGATCCTTGGTAATTCATGCGTGTCGTTGGTTTCTGCCATTTCACTGACAGATTTCATTCATCGAGATCTCATATTCAAATCCTGAATAATACTGCTTACTAACATAAATAGTTTGCTTCTGTGAACACCTTCCATGGCCTACATAACGTATGAATTTGACGTCTGTATGATCGCTACAATCAACACACTCAAAACCATGAAACAACAGCTCCGCAGCACCGCCCATTCCTCCTTTCCCACTAGTGTCATTAACAGCTCTGATAAATTCATTAAACTCCGCCAATGACTCGAAGCGAGCTTCATAGTTCGGGTTAACATACGTGATATATGGTCCCCATCCCCCCTCAGTCTCTTTCCGACTTTGATTTATCCATGTTCCTGGAATAGCCAGCGCGAAAGAATCTGAAACAAGGCTTATTGGAACATCTACAAGATTGAATGGGAGCCAGAACATAAAGAGTCCGCCAAACTCTGAATCAGTTGTTGCAGCATCACCAAACCATAGAAAATTCTGTTGTGTAGCAGCATAAAGGCCCGGAGCCATTACCTTATATCGTGCGCTGTTAACGCTTTTCTCAGTTCCATCTTTGAAATAAACAGACTTTGTCGCGCATCCGGACAGAAGCATAAGCGTAAAAGAAACCAGATAAATTAACTTTCGCAAGATATCCCCCAATTCATGCGTGTCCCCGATTACTATTCTTTCTTTTTATCGGCGGGTTCCCCCGCGCAGACAACCCGTGTCCCAGCGATCATGTCATGAAACCCTTTCTGCTCCCGGGAAACAAGCACGGGAATAAAGAGGAAGACATTCAGAGACACCACCAGCGAGAACAGCAAGCAGCGGCGGAACCATTGAAAGCCGGATGGAGGCTGGCCGGTTTGCGCATCCACAACCTTCAAGCCAAATAGCCGTTTCCCCAGATGCAGACCTGTCAACCAGTACACAAAGAAGCCCAGGGGTATAGCCAGCAGCATCAGGGCTTCAGCAGGCATGAAACCTGCCACTAGCCCGGCGTCCACGGCGATTTTATTGCCTAGCATGATCACGCCTGCAACCAGCACCAAATCAATGATGAATGCCGGGATCCTGAGCAGCGCTGTCTTCATTTCCATATGCCGATTCCTTTTTATTCTTTGTTCAAGACAATAAAAAGCCCGGCGACGCCGGGCTCGTTGTTAACTATTCACTATTAACTGTTAACTGTTTTTATTCAACCGTCACCGACTTCGCCAAATTCCTCGGCTGATCCACATCGGTGCCGCGCAAGACAGCCACGTGATAGCTGAGCAGCTGCAGCGGCACGGTGTAGACGATGGGGGCAATGGTTTCCGGCACGGCGGGCATGTTCAGCACGTGGATGCCTTCGCCTTCTTTCACGTGGGCGTGCTTGTCGGCGAACACATAGAGCTCACCACCGCGGGCACGGACTTCCTGCAGGTTGGATTTCAGTTTTTCCAGCAGTTCGTCGTTGGGTGCCACGGACACCACCGGCATGTCGCTGTCTACCAGCGCCAGGGGGCCGTGCTTGAGTTCGCCGGCCGGGTAGGCTTCGGCGTGGATGTAGGAAATTTCCTTGAGCTTGAGGGCGCCTTCCAGGGCCACCGGGAATTGCACGCCACGGCCCAGGAACAGGGTGTGGTGTTTTTCCACGAAGGCTTCGGACAGTTTTTCGATGGGCTTGTCCAAAGCAACGGTCTGTTCGATCAGGTTGGGCAGCTGGCGCAGTTCGTCGAGGATGCCTTCGATGCGGGCATCGTCCAGGCCTTTCTGGCGGCCCAGGGCCAGCACCAGCATAAGCAGGCCGGTGAGCTGGGTGGTGAAGGCCTTGGTGGAGGCCACGCCGATTTCCGGGCCGGCCTTGGTGAGGAACACCAGTTCGGATTCGCGCACCAGGGAGGAGCTGTCCACGTTGCAGATGGCCAGGCGGCCCACGTAGTTGGGGGACGCGGTGTCACGCAGGGCGGCCAGGGTGTCGGCGGTTTCACCGCTCTGGGAGATGGTGACGAACAGGGTGCCTTCCGGTACCACATGGTTGCGGTAGCGGAATTCGCTGGCCACTTCTACCTGGCAGGGGATGCCGGCGATATCTTCCAGCCAGTAACGGGCCACCATGCCGGCGTGGTAGCTGGTGCCACAGGCGACGATCTGGACGGTTTTCACCTTGTCGAAAATGGCCGGGGCTTTTTCGCCGAAGGCGTCGATCAGGCTCGCCGGGCTGTCGATGCGATCTTCCAGGGTTTTCTGGATCGCCGCCGGCTGCTCGAAGATTTCCTTCTGCATGTAATGGCGGTACTCGCCTTTTTCCGCGTCTTCGTGGCTGCCGTCGAATTCGTGGGTGTCACGGTTGGCCGGCTTGCCCTGTGCATCGACGATGCGGATGTTGTCGGTGCTGATTTCCGCCTGGTCACCCTCTTCCAGGAAGATGAAGCGGTTGGTCACCGGCAGCAGGGCCAGCTGGTCGGAGGCGATGTAGTTTTCGTCGATGCCCAGGCCGATGACCAGCGGGCTGCCGGAGCGTACGGCGACCAGTTTGTGGGGCTCGTCCTTGTGGATGACACCCAAGGCGTAGGCGCCATCCAGTTTCTTCACCACTTGCTGCACGGCGGTGAACAGATCCACGCCGGTGGCCAGTACCTGGTGGAGCAGGTGCACGATGACTTCGGTGTCGGTCTGGGATTGGAAGTCATAACCGGCGGCTTCCAGTTCGTCTTTCAGTTCCTGGAAGTTTTCGATGATGCCGTTGTGCACTAGGGCCAGATCGCTGCCGGACATGTGCGGGTGAGCATTGGCTTCGGAGGGCTTGCCGTGGGTGGCCCAGCGGGTGTGGGCGATGCCGGTAAAGCCGCTGGCATGCTCTTCCGTGGTGGCGGCTTCCAGGCCAGCGACTTTACCCTGGCGACGCACCCGGGTAATGCCGGAATCGTTGAGCAGCGCCACACCTGCACTGTCGTAGCCCCGGTATTCCAGGCGCTTGAGGCCAGTGATCAGGATATTGGTCACATTACGCTGGGCAATGGCCCCGACGATTCCACACATGTTGGTTTCCTTGAATATGGCTTGCCGGCAGTCTTTGCGGATTCTCTGCCGTGTCTATTCGCCATGCGAGCATGGCTCCAACGAATTCGATTACTTCTTTTGCGGGCGTTTCCAGTCGCTGACGTTGCGCTGCTGGCCACGGGCTACAGCCAGGCCGTTGTCGTCCACGTCCTTGGTGATGGTGCTGCCGGCGCCCACGGTGGCATTTTCGCCGATGGTAACCGGTGCCACCAGTGACGAATTGGAGCCGATGAAGGCACCGTCTTTCATCACTGTCTGGAATTTGTTGGCGCCATCGTAATTGCAGGTGATGGTGCCGGCGCCCACATTGACGCCCTTGCCGATCTGGCTGTCGCCGATGTAGGTCAGATGGTTCACCTTGGAACCTTCGCCCACATAGGACTTCTTGGTTTCCACAAAGTTGCCGATCTTGGCGTTGTCGGCCAGTTCGGTGCCGGGGCGCAGGCGGGCGTAGGGGCCGATGGTGCATTGCTCGCCGACGATGGCGCCATCCACCAGGCTGTTGGCTTCGATGACGGTGCCGGCACCGATGTTGGTATCGCGGATAATGCAGTTGGGGCCGATGACCACGCCTTCCTCGATGGTGACATCGCCTTCCAGCACCACGTTCACATCGATGATCACATCCGTGGCGATCTGCACGCTGCCGCGGACATCCAGGCGGTTCGGGTCGCGCAGGGTGACACCGTCGCGCATCAGGGATTCGGCCTGGGCCAACTGGTAAATACGCTCCAGGCGGGACAGCTGCACCCGGTCGTTAATGCCATCCACTTCCCAGGCGAATTGCGGCTGCAGGGTTTCCACCGTCAGGCCGGACTGCACCGCCATGGCGATCACGTCGGTCAGGTAGTATTCGCCCTGGGCATTATTGCTGGATAGCTTCGGCAGGCAGTCATCCAGGAAACTACGGGTACAGGCCAGGATGCCGGTGTTGATTTCCGGAATACCCAGCTCCGCTTCGCTGGCGTCTTTCTGCTCGACGATACGCTGCACGTTGTTCTGACCATCACGGACTATGCGGCCATAGCCGCTGGGGTCATCCAGGGTCAGGGTCATCAGTGCCAGGGTTTTGTCATCCACGGAGGCGACAAAATCCCGCAGGGTTTCCGGGCGGATCAGGGGCACGTCGCCGTACAGCACCAGTACGATATCTTCCTTCACTAGGGGCATGGCCTGGGCCACCGCATGGCCGGTACCCAGCTGCTCGGCCTGCTCTGCCCATTGCAGGTGATCGCCGTTGACGATGTGCTTGACCTGATCGCCACCGTGGCCGTAAACGATAATGGTGTTGTCGGCAGCCAGGCTGGTGGCGGCATCCACCACATGCTGGACCATGGCCTTGCCGGCCACTTCATGCAGCACCTTGGGCAACGCACTTTTCATGCGGGTGCCTTTGCCGGCGGCGAGAATAACGACTGCAATAGACCCTGAACTCATACCCTGTCCTTATGTTTTTACCCTTGTCGCGATGTACCGTGCGGCTTTATAGCATCACATCGTGACATTTCTGTCTCTTGACCTGAATCCATGACAGAAACAAAAAAGGGTAGCACTTGGCTACCCCCTTCTGTGTTGAAGAATTGCAAAAGGTGCTTACCGCCCTTTCTTCTTCAACTGTTGTATTGCTCGCAACTGAGCCACGGACTCGGCCAGGGTGGCGGCGGCACGGGAGTAATCCATTTCGGAGTTCTTCCCTTCCAATGCTTCCTTGGCGCGCTGTTTTGCCTGTTCGGCAGCAGCTTCGTCCATGTTGTCGGCACGTTCTGCGGTATCGGCCAGCACAGTTACCAGCTTCGGCTGCACTTCCAGGAAGCCGCCGGATACGTAGAACACTTCTTCGTCACCATTCTGCTTCTTCACCCGTACCGGACCCGGTTTGAGCCGGGTCAGCAGTGGGGCGTGGCCCGGCATGATACCGAGATCGCCTTCCACACCGGAGGCCACCACGATTTCAACCAGACCGGAGAACAGCTGGCGTTCTGCACTAACAATGTCGCAATGCACGGTCATCGCCATTTGCTTGTCTCCCGGTGCAGGTTACTTGCTACGTTTGTTGTAGGCTTCTACCACTTCGTCGATAGAACCCTTCATGTAGAAATCCTGCTCCGGGATGTGATCGTAATCACCGTCAAGGATGCCCCGGAAACCGGTGAGGGTGTCCTTCAGGGAAACATACTTGCCCGGAGAGCCAGTAAATACTTCGGCCACGAAGAACGGCTGGGACAGGTAACGTTCGATCTTACGAGCACGGGCAACGATGGTCTTGTCTTCTTCAGACAGTTCGTCCATGCCCAGGATCGCAATGATGTCCTTCAGTTCCTTGAAGCGCTGCAGTACAGACTGCACGCCACGGGCCACGTCGTAGTGTTCCTGACCAATCACCAGCGGATCCAGCTGACGAGAGGTGGAATCGAGCGGATCGATCGCCGGGTAGATACCCTTGGAGGCGATGTCACGGCTCAGTACCACGGTGGCATCCAAGTGAGCAAAGGTGGTTGCCGGAGACGGGTCAGTCAAGTCATCCGCAGGTACGTATACGGCCTGAACGGAAGTAATGGAACCGGTCTTGGTGGAAGTAATACGCTCCTGCAGAACGCCCATCTCTTCCGCCAGGGTCGGCTGGTAACCTACCGCTGAAGGCATACGGCCCAGCAGTGCAGATACTTCGGTACCCGCCAGGGTGTAACGGTAGATGTTATCCACGAAGAACAGTACGTCACGGCCTTCGTCACGGAACTTCTCGGCCATGGTCAGACCGGTCAGCGCTACACGCAGACGGTTACCTGGCGGCTCGTTCATCTGACCGTAAACCAGCGATACCTTATCCAGTACGTTGGAGTCCTTCATTTCGTGGTAGAAGTCGTTACCCTCACGAGTACGCTCACCCACACCGGCAAACACGGAGAAACCGGAGTGCTCGATCGCGATGTTCCGGATCAGCTCCATCATGTTTACGGTTTTACCTACACCCGCACCACCGAACAGGCCAACCTTACCGCCTTTGGCGAAAGGACAAACCAGGTCGATTACCTTGATGCCGGTTTCCAGCAGTTCGTTGGTGGCTGCCTGGTCCGCATAGGTAGGAGCAGCACGGTGAATCGGCATGCGCTCTTCTTCACCGATCGGGCCGGCTTCGTCGATGGGTCGACCCAGCACGTCCATGATACGGCCCAGGGTCTTGGTGCCCACCGGAACCTGAATCGGCTCACCAGTGTCGACCACGTCAAGACCACGCTTCAGACCTTCGGTGGAGCCCATGGCAATGGTACGGACAACGCCGTCGCCCAGCTGTTGCTGAACTTCCAGCGTGGTTTCAGTACCGTCCACGGTGAGGGCGTCATATACCTTCGGTACGCCGTCGCGCGGGAATTCCACGTCGATCACAGCACCGATGATCTGAACAATACGACCGCTACTCATGCTTGCATCCTCTTAACTTGCGTTTTTGCCGCGTTCTTTCTACCAGTCTGCTGACAAATCAGACCGCAGCAGCACCACCAACGATTTCGGAGATTTCCTGCGTAATAGCAGCCTGGCGTGCTTTGTTGTACACCAGCTGCAGATCACGAATGATGTCGCCGGCGTTATCACTGGCCGCTTTCATCGCTACCATTCGCGCTGCCTGCTCACAGGCATTGTTTTCTACCACGCCCTGATACACCTGGGACTCGATGAACCGCACCAGCAACTCGTCGAGCAGTGCTTTCGGAGCCGGCTCGTAAATATAGTCCCAGTGGCGCTTGAACTCTTCATCATCTGCTGCTTCCAGCGGCAGCATCTGAATGTTCTTGGGCGCCTGGGTCATGGTGTTCACGAACTCGTTGTACACGATGTACAAGCGGTCGATCTCACCATTATCGTAGGCATCCAGCATCGCCTTGATGGAACCGATCAGGTCGTTCAGGTGCGGGGAATCCCCCAGACCGGACACTGTCGCTTCCACATTGCCGCCAACACTCTTGAAGAAAGAAACACCCTTGGAGCCCACTACGCAGTACTGGGCCTTGGCGCCTTTTTCTTCCCACTCTCGCGAGCTTTTGACGACATTCTTGAGCAGGTTTACGTTGAGGCCACCGCAGAGACCCCGATCGGAGGTCACTACGATGTAGCCAACGTTCTTCACTTCCCGCTCTTGCAGGTAGCTGTGCCGGTATTCCAGATCGGCATTGGCCAGATGTGCAACCACCTGACGCATACGAGTTGCGTAGGGCTTGCTTGCCGCCATACGCTCCTGCGCTTTACGCATCTTGGAGGCTGCCACCATTTCCATTGCACGGGTAATCTTCTTCGTGCTCTGGACGCTGGCAATTTTGCCTTTGATCTCTTTACCGCTGGCCATAGGAAGTACCCTTTTTCAGCGAATTACCAGGTCTGGGTGGCTTTGAACTGATCGAGAGATTCTTTAATCTCGGCTTCGATCTCGCCGTTGTAGTCACCCTTCTCGTTGATTTTGTCCATCAACGCTTTCTTTTCGCTGTTCATGTAATCCAGCAGAGCCGCTTCGAAGGCGCCGATTTTCTCGACTTCCATCCCTTTCAGGTAGCCTTCGTTCGCTGCGTACAGAACAACACCCATTTCGGCAACGCTCATGGGGCTGTACTGCTTCTGTTTCATCAGCTCGGTAACCGCCTGACCATGCTCCAGCTGTTCGCGGGTGGAGTCATCCAGGTCGGATGCGAACTGGGCGAATGCCGCCAGTTCACGGTACTGAGCCAGAGCCAGACGAATACCGCCGCCGAGCTTCTTAACGATCTTGGTCTGCGCGGAGCCACCTACACGGGATACGGATACACCCGCGTTCATCGCCGGACGAATACCGGAGTTGAACAGGTCGGTTTCCAGGAAGATCTGACCATCGGTAATGGAAATTACGTTGGTCGGTACGAAAGCGGAAACGTCACCACCCTGGGTTTCGATGATCGGCAGTGCGGTCAGAGAACCGGTTTTGCCTTTCACTTCACCGTTGGTGAACTGCTCAACGTAATCTTCGTTTACCTTGGCGGCGCGTTCCAGCAGACGGGAGTGCAGGTAGAACACGTCACCAGGATAAGCTTCACGACCCGGAGGACGACGCAGCAGCAGGGAAATCTGACGATATGCCCAGGCTTGCTTGGTCAGATCATCATAAACGATCAGTGCATCTTCGCCGCGATCACGGAAGTACTCGCCCATGGTGCAACCGGCAAACGGTGCCAGGAACTGCATGGAAGCGGGATCGGAAGCGGAGGCCGCAACGATGATGGTGTTTTCCATCGCGCCGTGCTCTTCCAGCTTGCGCACCACGTTGGCAATGGTGGACTGCTTCTGACCGATGGCGACGTAGACACACTTAATGCCGGAGTCTTTCTGGTTGATGATCGCATCAACCGCTACCGCGGTCTTACCAATCTGACGGTCACCAATGATCAGCTCACGCTGACCACGGCCGATCGGCACCATGGCATCAATGGACTTGTAACCGGTCTGGACAGGCTCGTTAACCTCACGACGCCAGATAACGCCAGGCGCTACCTTTTCAACTGCGTCGGTCTGCTTGGCATCGATCGGGCCTTTGCCGTCGATCGGGTTACCCAGGGAGTCCACAACACGACCCAGCAGTTCCGGGCCAGTAGGGACTTCCAGGATGCGGCCGGTACAACGTACCTTCTGACCTTCGGCCAGACCCAGGTAATCACCCAGGACCACGGCACCCACAGAGTCTTGCTCCAGGTTAAGGGCCATGCCGAAGATGCCGCCCTCAAACTCGATCATCTCGCCGAACATCACGTCGGCCAGACCATGAATACGCACGATACCATCGGATACGGATACGACCGTGCCCTCGTTGCGTGCTTCGGTGGAGGTATCAAGTTTCGCAATGCGCGATTTGATAATCTCGCTGATTTCGGACGGGTTGAGTTGCTGCATCTCTAATCCCTCAAACTCAAGAGTTCAGTTGCTCTGCCAGACGATTCAGTCGGCCGCGCACACTGCCATCAATTACGGTATCGCCGGCTCGCACCAGCACGCCCCCAATCAGGGATTGGTCCACGGACGTGGTGACATTCACATCCGTGCCAAGGCGTTTCTTCAGCGCTGTTACCAGCTTCTCGGTTGCAGCGTCGTCCAGATCGAATGCGGAGATAAGCTCCACATCGGTGAACCGCTGCTCCTGGGCCAGAAGCTCGTGGAACAGTTGCAGGATGATCGGCAAAAGCGGCAGGCGCTTGTTTTGCGCCAGCTGGGCAACAAAGTTGCAGCCACTTTCGTCGAGTTCATCGCCACAGACTTCTGCAAAAGCAGAAACCTTGGCAGCGTCATCCAGTTCCGGCTGGTCAAGGTAGGCACGCATGGTGGCATCACCTGCCACTGCCGCTGCCAAGCCCAGCATCTTTTCCCACTTACCCAGGTCGCCTTGTTCCTTTGCAAAAACAAAGGCGGCCTTGGCGTAGGGGCGTGCGATGGTGGTCAGTTCAGCCATGGGTTACCCGTAGTCTCAGAGTTCAGCCGCCAGCTGCTCAAGCATCTGCTTGTGCGCGTCCTGGTTTACTTCGCCAGCCAGTACCTTCTCGGCACCGCTCAGCGCCAGGGCCGCCACTTCTTTCCGCAGTTGCTCACGAGCCTGATTAACCTCTTGGTCAATCTCAGAATGGGCTTTGGCTACCAGACGCTCACCTTCGGTGCGCGCTGCATCTTTAGCCTCTTCCACAATCTGATTAGCCCGGCGATTGGCCTGATCAATAATTTCGGCCGCCTTCTCTTTCGCTTCTTTGAGATTGGCGGTCGCCTTTTCCTGCGCCAGTTCCAGATCACGCTCTGCCCGATCCGCGGCACTCAGGCCCTCGGCAATCTTCTGCTTACGTTCCTCGAGCGCCCGAGAAATCGGAGGCCAAACGAACTTCATGCAGAAGAACACAAACAGGGCAAACCAAATGGCCTGGCCAATTAGTGTCGCATTAATATTCATGCCAACACCTCAATCCGCGTTGCTTAGATTTCCCAAAATCGGGGCTTAAAAAGTAAAGCGCGATTTACTGGAAAATCAGCAGGAACGCGATGGCGATACAGATAATCGGCACAGCATCCAGCAGACCGGCGATGATGAACATGCGAGTTTGCAGCATCGGAGCCAGTTCAGGCTGACGAGCCACAGACTCCAGGAAACGACCACCCATCATGCCGAAGCCCAGACCTGCGCCGATGGCCGCCAGGCCAGCTACGATAGCAGCAGCAAGAAATTGAATGCCTTCCATCTTTACACTCCCGTTAAGTGCTTGGTTGGTTTAATTAAAAACCGGTTTAAAAAAACTTAGTGCTCTTCGACCGCCATGCTCAGATACACGATGGTCAGAACCATGAAGATAAATGCCTGCAGGGTGATTACCAGAATATGGAATACCGCCCAGGGCCAGGCACCTATGAACTGCCAGGTGCCCATCATGGCTGCCAGCAGAATAAACACAAACTCACCCGCGTACATGTTACCGAACAGTCGCAGGCCCAGAGATACCGGCTTGGCCAGCAGAGCAATGGTTTCCAGCAGCAGGTTCACCGGGATCAGAAGTGCTTTGACCACCGGGTTGCCGGATTCAAAAGGATGCAGTGCCAGAGTTCCGACAAATCCGCCCACACCTTTGGTTTTGATGGTGAGGAAGATGATCAGGAACATTACGCTAAATGACATGCCAAGAGTAATGTTCGGATCGGTGGTCGGAACAATCTTGAAGTAGGCTTCGTGAGCGCTCCAGCCGAAGAAGCTCACCATTACCCACTCGAATGTCTTCGGGATAAAGTCCACGGGGACCAGATCCATCAGGTTCATCAGGAAGACCCAGCAGAAGATCACCAGTGACAGCGGGGCGATCAGCTTGCTCTTGCCATGGAAAGAGTCGCGAACCTGGGTATCAATGAACTCGATAATGATTTCTACGAAATTAAGGAAACCGGAAGGAATGCCGGCAGTTGCCTTGCGAGCGCCCAGCCAGAAAAGCAGGCACATGATAATGCCCAGGCCACCAGACCAGACCAGGGAATCCACGTGAAAGGCGGCAAAGCCCATGTCTTTGGCTTCGTTACCGTTACAGGCGAAGGTCCAGGTAGTCTCGGTCAGCGTCTCCGCGTGACCATGGCATTCACGGACATACCCTTCGGGCAGTTTGCCATAGGTCAGATTACCCAGATGGTGCTTGATATACTCGCCGGCGGAGTTCGCTGCCATGTCAAACCTCTGTTAGAGAGCCGATGCCTACAGTCTCAGTCGTCTTGACTGTCTTGTTCTGCCGCTGCTTGCCCGTCCAGGCGTGCCACCTGAACCCAGCCCACAATCTGGGTCAGCATGAAGCCCAGCAGCAGAACCATTGCGATTTTCATTTCCCGCGCTTCAGGGACCTTGGAGAAAGTGAGCCAGAACAGCAACAACATAATTGCGATCTTGCCCATCTCTGCCCGAATCGCTGCCGTCGCCATGCGTTTCGGTGCGCGGTTACCGGGGTGCAGCCATAACTGAAAGCCGCCCCAGGCGTATGCGATCAGGCTGATAGTGCCTCCCCAGGCCGCTACCAGACCGGCCAGCGTACCGGCCAGGGAGGTTACCAGCAGCGCGAATAGCACCAGCGTTACGAGCTGGGCGCGCATTAAGCCCCAGAACAAGGTTCTGTTGGGCTGAAATTCGTTGCTGGTCACCGTAAAGCCTCTGGGCCGATGCAAGTTGATGCCGCACCAGGCGCAAGGTCATGGCACCCCTGATCTTTAGCGCGGCGAAGTATATGTAGTTGGCGCGCTACTGGCAACCGTGCATGGCGGATTGTTCGTCAATGTCAGTGTAAACACGAGATGGAAAAGTGATGAGAGCGGGGCCATGCGCTTTGTGAATTCAATTCACAAAAAGAAATAAACATTAAAATATTTTTGTTTACCCTGCGGCAGGAGCCATCGCCTATGCCCTTGCGGGCAAAACCGGCGCCAACGCTGCCAGCTGTTCCTTATCGCCATGGACAGATAACACCGGCCAGACGGCCTCCACCATGGCTGCGGCTTCATCGGTGTGCCTCAGCCGCAACAGGGCACAGGCGGCATCACCCCCGACCATGGCCAGCGTGCACCACACCGCTGGATTACTGGCTAGCGACTGCAGCCGGTCGAGGGCGTCGCGAAGACAGACTATCGCGGCTTCATTCCGGCCCTGGCGCAATGCCACGACACCTTCCACCCAGGGCACAAAACCATCGCCATATTCCGGCAGCAACGTCGGGTCCACCTCCAGCAGCAGACAATGGGCACGGGGAGCGGAGCCATAACGGGCTTCCATCAACGCATAGTCCAGGGTCTGGCTGGGGTCCTGGTCTGAGGCCGCCACCGCATCGCGATGGCAGCGCAGCAGCCTGTCATGGTCCCGGGCTGCCAGGTAGACCCGCGCCTGCTGAGCAGAAAACATGCCCGGCATCAGCATATCCATTACCGGCTGCCACTGCGTCAGTTCCGCCAGGGCGCGATCCAGATCCCCGCTCCGGGCCTGCAGACAGGCCCTCTGGACGGACAGCTCCATGGCCACGGATTCATCACGGATACGGCGACTCAGGCGGTCAGCCAGGGAGCTGGCCTTTTGCCAGTGGCCCAGCGCAATGGCGGACAGCATGGCATCAAAATCCCGGGCGTCGCGGTATTTCCACAGGCCGATGGCCGCCGCTGTCAGGGGCAGAAGCAACAACAGACCGGCCCAGAGTCGATAGTCGGCCAGCCACAGGAACACCGCCCCGGGCACGGCCAACAGCCAGAGCAGCCAGGTTTGCTTGAGCAGCATCAACAGGAAGGGGCGCAGCCCGTGGCGGGCCTGGAAATAGTGGCGTAGTTCGGCGTAGTCCCGATCTGCCAGTCCGCCGGTATCCAGAGGCATGGCGGCGGTCATGGCATCGTTCTGCAGACGCACGGACTGCAGACCCTGCTCCTTGAGCAAGGTCAGTGCTTCAGCGGCGCTAGCCGCATCCTGAATACCGGAAACCGGTTTACCGTCGGCCTCGGCCCGGTAAAGAAACCGCCCCACTACACCCTCCATGGATCCTGCGTCGGACGTGTTACTTGATATGGGCCAGGATGCCGTCCAGTTCATCCAGGTTGTTATAGCTGATCACCAGCTTGCCCTTGTTGCCCTGGCCCTGCTGGATCTGCACCGGTGCCCCCAGACGATCGGACAAGTCGCCGATCAACGCTTTCACGTTGGGGTCTTCCTTGGGCGGTGCCGGTTTGGCGGGTTTGGCTTTTTCGAAGTCACGGACCAGCTCTTCGGTCTGGCGCACGGACAGCCCTTTGGCCACCACGGTGCGGGCCGCTTCCACCTGTTTATTACCGGTCAGCGCCAGCAGCGCACGGGCATGGCCCATTTCCAGGTCGCCGTGCTCGAGCAGCTTCTTGACGTCGGATTCCAGGCTCATCAGGCGCAGCAGGTTGGTCACCATGGCGCGGGATTTACCCACCGCGTCGGCCACCTGCTGATGGGTAAGGCCGAATTCTTCCTTCAGGCGGCCCAGGGCGATGGCCTCTTCCATGGGGTTGAGGTTTTCCCGCTGGATGTTCTCGATCAGCGCCATGGCGATGGCGGCTTCGTCGGGCACCTCGCGGATTACCGCCGGGATGGTGTCCAGCTCGGCCATCTTGGCGGCACGCCAGCGGCGTTCACCGGCAATGATCTCGTAGCGCTTTTCTCCGAGCGGGCGCACCACGATGGGCTGCATCACCCCCTGGGCACGGATGGACTCGGCCAGCTCTTCCAGGGCATCCGGGGACATGTCACGGCGCGGCTGGTAACGACCGCGTTCCATGCAGTCCACCGGCAGGTGGCGCAACTCGCCATCACGAGGTGGATACTCCACACCGCTGACCCTGTCTTCCTCCTGCTGCTGGATCCGCACTTCGTCCTGGTGCTGCTGGTAGGATTCGCTGCTGCTGAGCAGGGCATCCAGGCCCTTGCTGAGACCGCGTTTACGCTTTGCCGCCATGATGTTTCGTTCCTTATGAAGCTGCTGCAGGCTGGGCCTTGAGCGCCTGCTCACGACGCAGGATCTCACCGGCCAATGCCAGATAGCTGACCGCACCGCGGGATTTCGGATCGTAGGTGATCACCGGCGCGCCGTGGCTGGGGGCTTCCGCCAGCCGCACGTTACGCGGAATGATGGTGCGATACACCTTGTCCCCGAAGTGGCTGATCAACTGGTTGGACACATCGTTGGACAGGCTGTTGCGCGGGTCGTACATGGTGCGCAGCAGGCCGCCGATGTGCAGCTTGGGATTGAGGACCGAGCGGATCTTTTCGATGGTGTTCATCAGCGCGGTCAGACCTTCCAGGGCGTAGTACTCGCACTGGATCGGCACGATCACCGAATCCGCCGCCGTCAACGCATTCACGGTGAGCATGTTCAGGGACGGCGGGCAATCGATGAGGATGTAATCATAGTCGTCGCGGATCCGCGCCAGCGCATTACGCAGGCGAAATTCCTTGGACTTCAGGTCCAGCAACTGGACTTCGGCGGCGGTCAGGTCGCCGTTGGCGGCGATCAGGGCGAAGCCGGATTCTTCCGGCGTACCGGTCACCGCCTGCTCGATGGGCACATCATCGCAGAGCACATCGTAGATGGTGTAATCCGTCTCGAACTTGTCTACCCCGGAGCCGGTGGTGGCATTGCCCTGGGGGTCGATATCCACCAGCAACACTTTCTTGCGGGTGGCTGCCAGCGACGCCGCCAGGTTCACACTGCTGGTGGTCTTCCCCACGCCGCCTTTCTGGTTCGCTACGGCAAATACGGTGGTCACTGCTGTCTCCTTATGGAGGCCACTGAGATGGCCTTCAATCGCTGCGCTGTTGTACCACCACCAGTGTCCTGGGCTCATCGAGCCCGGGAATGTTCAGACTATGGTGGTTGCCTTGCCAGTGCGGCGGCATGGTCGCCAATTCCCGCTCTGTGCTGGCCGCTTTCATGGCCAGTACCCGGGTATTATCGGTAATTATCGGCGCCATGAGTGCCAGCATGTCCGACAAGGAGGCAAAGGCACGGCAAATTATCTGTGATGGGCTCTTACCGTACTGTTCCACGCGGGCGTGCACAACCTCCACGTTATCCAGCCCCAGCTCACGGCGGGCCTGGCGCACGAAGCGCGTTTTCTTGCCGTTGGAATCCAGCAGGGTAAAGGCCTGATACGGCCGCGATACGGCGAGAATAATCCCTGGTATACCGGCACCGGTGCCCACGTCCAGGGTGTCGGTGTCTGCCACGTAGGGCAGCACCGCCAGGGAATCGAGCAGATGACGGGTGACCATCTCTGCCGGATCGCGAATGGCGGTGAGGTTGTAGGCCTGGTTCCACTTCACCAGCAGGTCCACGTACGCCAGCAGCAGGCGCTGCTGGTCATCACTGAGGGACAGGCCCAGGGCATCGACGCCCCGGGCCAGGGTGTCGGATAAGGTTGTGGAAAGGCTCATGCCTGCTGGGCCGACTTCTGCTGGTGCTGGTGTTTCTTCAGATAGATCATCAGCAGGGAAATCGCCGCCGGGGTGACCCCGGGAATCCGGCCGGCCTGCCCCAGGGTTTCGGGGCGGATATCCCCCAACTTCTGCTTCACTTCGTTGGACAGGCCTTTCACCTGGCCATAATCGAAGTCGTCCGGCAGCCGGGTGGTTTCCGCCGCCCGCAGCTTCTCGATTTCGTCGCTCTGACGATCGATATAGCCGGCATACTTGGCGAGGATTTCCATCTGCTCGATCACCGCCGCGTCCGGACGATCTTCCAGCGCCACCGCGTCCGCCAGGGTGGCATAGCTCAACTCCGGGCGCTTGAGCAGATCCAACAGGCTGTATTCGTGGGTCAGCGGCTTCTCGATCAGGGTGTTCACCGCTTCGGCCTGAGGCGTTTTCGGCTGCACCCAGGTGCTTTTCAAGCGCTGCTCTTCTTTCACCATGCCCTCGCGCTTGGCATTGAAGGCGGCCCAGCGCTCATCGTCCACCAGACCCAGCTCACGGCCTTTTTCGGTGAGGCGCAGGTCGGCGTTGTCTTCACGCAGCAGCAAGCGGTATTCCGCCCGGCTGGTGAACATGCGGTAGGGCTCCTGGGTGCCCATGGTGATCAGGTCATCCACCAGCACGCCGATGTAGGCTTCATCGCGACGGGGCGTCCAGGCCTCTTTCTCCTGACTTAACCGCGCCGCATTCAGGCCCGCCAGCAACCCCTGGGCGCCAGCTTCTTCGTAACCGGTGGTGCCATTGATCTGGCCGGCAAAGAACAGGCCCGGCATGTGCTTGGTCTCCAGGCTGTGCTTGAGATCCTGGGGATTGAAATAGTCGTATTCGATGGCGTAGCCCGGCCGGGTGATATGGGCATTCTCGAAACCACGAATGGAACGCACCGCCTGCAGCTGCACATCGAACGGCAGGCTGGTGGAGATGCCGTTGGGGTACAGCTCGTGGGTATCCAGCCCTTCCGGCTCCACAAAGATCTGGTGGCTGTCCTTGTCCGGATAGCGGTTCACCTTGTCCTCGATGGACGGGCAATAGCGCGGCCCGACCCCGTCGATAACCCCGGTGAACATGGGGCTGCGATCAAAGCCGCTGCGGATGATGTCGTGGGTCTGGGCATTGGTGTGGGTGATATAGCAGCACACCTGTTGCGGGTGCTCTTCCACCTTGCCCAGGTAGCTCATCACCGGCAGCGGGCTGTCGCCCCACTGCTCCTGCATCACGGAAAAATCCACGGTCTTGCCGTCGATGCGCGGCGGCGTGCCGGTTTTCAGGCGGTCGACCCGGAACGGCAGTTCGCGCAGGCGACGGGCCAACGCATTGGAGGGCTGATCGCCGGCACGGCCACCCTGGTGGTTATCCAGGCCGATATGAATGACGCCGCCCAGGAAGGTGCCGGCGGTGAGCACCACCGCATCGGCCACAAAGCGCAGGCCCATATTGGTGACCACCCCCACACAGCGACCGTTGTCCACGATCAGGTCGTCCACGGCCTGCTGGAACAGGGTCAGGTTGGGCTGATTTTCCAGGGTGGCACGGATGGCAGCCTTGTAACGGACCCGATCCGCCTGGGCGCGGGTAGCGCGCACCGCGGGACCTTTGCGAGCGTTGAGTACTCGGAACTGGATGCCCCCTTTATCGGTGGCCCGGCCCATGGCGCCGCCCAGGGCGTCGATTTCGCGCACCAGATGACTCTTGCCAATGCCGCCGATGGCCGGGTTGCAGCTCATCTGACCCAGGGTTTCGATGTTGTGAGTCAGCAGCAGGGTGGAGACGCCCATGCGGGCGGACGCCAACGCCGCCTCGGTGCCGGCATGGCCGCCGCCGATCACAATCACGCCAAATCGCTGGGAAAAATCCATCTCAACACTCGCCTTGCAGGGGTCTGCTGTTCAAAATATAGCCAGAAGGGCGCGCTAGTATAATGCCAACATCACACGCTGCAAGCTCCGCGCACGCGATTTACCGTAGGAGCGGCGCTTGAGCCGCGAACCTGCTCGCGAACACTTTCCCAATGCCCTTCGCGGCTCAAGCGCCGCTCCTACGCAAAGATCATCGTCCCGTCATGTAGCGCGCAGCGCGTTGCGTGTAAGCTATTCTACTATAGAACCCTGATTCTCTTGGCATGGATTCCGCTTGGACTCTCTGAACCTGTTTCTTCTTATCGGCACCGGCCTGATGTTTACCGGCTTGCTGCTGGGCTCCCTGAGTGCCCGGTTCGGGGTGCCGTCTTTGCTGATTTTCCTGGTGGTGGGCATGCTCGCCGGCGAGGACGGCATCGGCGGTATCCAGTTCGATGACTTCTCCACCGCCTATGTGATCGGCAATATTGCCCTGGCGGTCATCCTGCTCGACGGCGGCCTGCGTACCCGCCTCAGTACCTTCAGGCTGGGTCTGAAGCCGGCTCTCAGCCTGGCCACCTTTGGCGTCGCCATTTCCGCCGCCCTGGTGGGCGCCTTTGCCACCTGGATGATGGGCGTGGACTGGCGGGTGGGGCTGCTGCTGGGCGGCATTATTGGCTCCACCGATGCGGCGGCGGTGTTCAGCGTGATCAAGGGCGCCGGGGTGACGCTGAATGAACGGGTGGCCAGCACCCTGGAGATCGAATCCGGCCTTAACGACCCCATGGCCATCTTTATCACCCTGATGCTGGTGGGGATGCTGGTGGACCCCGCTGCCGACTGGGGTGTCGGCATGCTGTGGACTCTGCTGCAACAGTTCGGCCTGGGCGCCCTGCTCGGCCTGCTGCTGGGTGCGGTGATCAGTGAGCTGTTGTTACGGGTGCGCAGCAACGAAGGCCTGCATGCCCTGCTGCTGTGTAGTGGTGGCGCCATGGTGTTTGCCCTCACCAACCTGGTGGGTGGCTCCGGCTTTCTGGCCATCTATCTCACCGGCCTGGTGGCGGGAAATCGCCGTGGCGGTACCGGTGATAACGTGCTCAAGGCAATGGATTCCATGGCCTGGCTGGCCCAGTCCGGCATGTTCCTGATCCTTGGCCTGCTGGTGACGCCCTCCCGACTCACCGAAAACCTGCCCTGGGCGCTGGCGGTCGCCGCCTTCCTGATGCTGCTGGCGCGCCCCATCGCCGTGTGGGTGAGCCTGCTGCCATTCCGTTTTACCTGGCGCGAGGAAACCTTTATCGCCTGGACCGGCCTGCGCGGCGCGGTGCCCATTGTCCTGGCGGTGTTCCCGTTGCTGGCCGGAGTGGAGCAGACCTACCTGCTGTTCGATATCACCCTGGTGGTGGTGCTGATTTCCCTGCTCGGCCAGGGCGCCAGCCTGCGCTATGTAGCGCGCAAACTGAAAGTGTCGGTGCCGCCCACCACCGAACCCAAACAGACCGTCCCGCTGGCCGCCCCCCGTGATCGTTATCTGATGCAGTTCGAGGTAGAGGCCGGCGCCCGGGCCGTGGGCAAGCCAATGGGCGAATTGAGCGAGGACAAACGCACCCCGCTGATCCTGTACCGCAACCAGCAGGTGCTCAGTCTCAGTGATAACCCGGATATCGAAGCCGGCGATCTGATCGCCTGGCTCGCGCCCCTGTCCCACAAGTCCGCCCTGTCCGACCTGTGCCACAAGATGAGCAACGACGAGAAACGCTATTACGGCGATTTCACCGTGCTCGGCAAGACGCCGGTGGCGCAGTTGATTGCCATCTATGGTGTGGAAGCACCGCCGCCCCTCTGGCAGGGACTCACCGTGGCCGAGATGTTCACCAAACAGGTAGGGAAGCAGACCGTGGTCGGTGATACGGTTCGTGTCAGCGGCCTGCGCTTGCGGGCCCGCTCGGTGGAAGATGGCAAGGTGGTGCTGGTCGGCTTGAAGCTGCCGGGGTAAGACATGTAAGTGTCGAGTTGCGAGAAGCGAGTTTCGAAAAGCAAAACCGTTTTGGCTTTTCGCAACTCGAAACTCGTTACTCGCAACTCCTCACTGAATCTCTGACTCACACAAGGATGACTCATGGCCCGTTTTGATAATCATCGCATTCTGATCACTGGCGCCGGTGCCGGGATTGGCGCCCTGATGGCAGAGGAATTTGCCAAACAGGGCGCAGAAGTGATCGTTACCGCCCGGCGCATCAGTGCAGCTCGCGAAGTCACCGATCGCATCAAGGCTGCCGGTGGCAAGGCGCACCCCTATGTGCTGGATGTGAGCAAGATTGCCTCCATTGCCAAGTTTCGCGACAAGCTTCATGCGGAGGTCGGCCCCATCACCGGTCTGATCAATAATGCCGGCGTGGTGTTCGGTGGCGAGTTCGAGCAGGTTTCGCTGGAGCAGCACCTGAACACCTTCCGCATCAACACCGAAGGCTTGATGGCCACCAGCCATGCCTTTATCGAAGACCTGATCCAGTCGAAGGAAGGTTATCTGGTCAATATTGCCAGCGCCTCTGCCTTTGTGGGCCTGCCCTATGGCAGCACCTATGCGGCCAGCAAATGGGCGGTGGTCGGTTTCTCCGAATCCATCCGCCTGGAGCTGGACGTGCGCAAGATCAAACATGTGCATGTGACCACGGTCTGCCCCAGCTATATCTCCACCGGCATGTTTGATGGCGTGAAAACCCCGATGTTCACGCCCATGCTCACGCCTGGGAAAGTGGTCAATAGCATCATCAGGGGCATGCAGAAAAAGGACAGCTTTGTTATCGAGCCGCCCATCGCCAAATCCACCGAACTGCTCAAGGCGGTTTTACCCCAGGGGGTTTGGGACGAAGTGGCGCTGCGCATGGGCGTCTCCACCTCCATGTATAGCTGGAAGGGGAAGAAGTAGGAGCAGGATCTGTCGTCTGTCGTAGGAGTTCCCTTCCAGGGGACGAACCGAGCGGCAGCGAGGAAATCGGTGGGGCTTCTCGCCCCGCTCCCAGAAAGTCGTTCCAGAAACCCGAACCCCCTGCCCGCCCTGCGGTCGATTCCGCACTGCGTGCGGTTCGTCCCCTGGAAGGGAACTCCTACAGTGGCTCCGTAGCAATCCCGTTGCTTGCCGCTCAATGTCCCGTGAACGCCCATTCACCCTAACGCCCGCCCGCGCCCGCCTTGGCAGTCAATGTGTTTGCCCTTGAATTGCCCAACAATGCCCGCCCTGTTGCGCTGTCCGTTACTGACAGTTGAATCGATTTCTGCCTGACGAGGGTAACTGTTATGCCGACTTACAAGGCTCCCGTGCGCGATATGCGCTTTTTGATGAACGAAGTGCTCGATTTCGAAAGCCACTACAAGACTTTCCCGGAAGGCGAAGAAGCCACCCCGGATATGGTCGAAGCGATTATTGGCGAAATGGCCAAGCTGTGTGAAAACACCCTCGCGCCCCTGTACCAGAGCGGTGACGAAGAAGGCTGCAAGTTTGAAGACGGTGTGGTGACCACGCCGAAAGGCTTCAAGGAAGCCTACGACGAGTTCGTGGCCGGCGGCTGGCAAGGTCTCAGCCACCCGGTGGAATTCGGCGGCCAGGGCCTGCCCGCGTCCCTGGGTCTGATCAAATCCGAAATGATGGCAACCGCTAACTGGTCCTTCACCATGTACCCGGGCCTGTCCATGGGTGCCATGAACACCATCCAGATGCACGGTTCCGAGCAGCAGCTCCAGGACTACATGGTCCCCATGACCGAAGGTACCTGGGGCGGCACCATGTGTCTGACCGAGCCGCAGTGCGGTACCGACCTGGGCCAGGTGAAAACCAAGGCCGAGCCGCAGAAAGATGGCTCCTACAAGATTTCCGGTACCAAGATCTTCATCTCTTCCGGTGAGCACGACCTGACCGAGAACATCGTCCACATCGTTCTCGCCCGCCTGCCCGATGCGCCGAAAGGCACCCGCGGCATCTCCCTGTTCATCGTGCCCAAGTACCTGCCGGGCAAGATCGGTGAAGATAACGGTGTGCACTGTGGTTCCCTGGAAAAGAAAATGGGCATCAAGGCGTCCGCCACCTGCGTGATGAACTTCGACGAAGCCACCGGCTTCCTGATCGGTCCCGAGAACAAGGGCCTGGAGTGCATGTTCACCTTCATGAACACCGCGCGTATCGGTACCTCCATCCAGGGTCTGGCTCACGCCGAGCTGTCCTATCAGGGTGCCCTGACCTACGCCAAGGAGCGTAAGTCCATGCGCGCTCTGTCTGGCAAGAAAGAGCCGGATGCCATCGCCGACAGCCTGATTCACCACGGTGACGTACGCCGCATGCTGCTCAAGCAGAAGGCCATCGCCGAGGGCGGTCGCGCCATGATCTACTTCGCCGCCCAGTACGCGGACAAGATGATCAGCGCAGCCCAGGCTGACAACGATGAAGAGTACCAGAAGTGGGATGACGAGCTGGGCTTCCTGACCCCGATCCTGAAAGGCTTCCTGACCGAGAAAGGTCTGGAAGTGGCCAACGACGGCATGCAGGTATTCGGTGGCCACGGCTACATCAAAGAGCACGGCATGGAACAGATCGTCCGTGACGCGCGCATCTCCACCCTGTACGAAGGCACCACCGGCATCCAGGCACTGGATCTGCTGGGCCGCAAGGTACTGCTGCTGACCAAGGGCAAGTGTGTTCGTGACTTCAGCAAGAAGCTGGTGGATTTCGGCACCAAGAACCTGCGTGATCCCAAGCTGCGTCCGTTCGCCTGGAAGCTGCTGAAGATCGCCGCCGAGTGGAACTACCTGACTACCCGCATCATGCTGGTGGCCTCCAAGGACCGCGATATCGTTTCCACCGCCAGCTACGACTTCCTGATGTACAGCGGCTACGCCATGATGGCCTACTTCTGGGCCCTGCAAGCCGGTGTTGCCCAGGACAAGCTGGAAAATGGCGGCGCAGAGCCGGCGGAGTTCTACCAGGCCAAGCTGGCCACCGCCGAGTTCTACTTCGATCGCATGCTGCCCTCTGCCAAGGCCCACGCGGATGCCGCGCTGAAGCCGACCAAGAGCACCATGCAGCTGAAGCCGGAACACTTCTCCTTCGATTACGAGTAAGGAGAAGGTCGGACGTCGCAACACGGACGTCAGACGCAAAAAAAGGGCGGCCTTCGGGTCGCCCTTTTTTTGTGGCCAACTCTGATACGCGATCACATAGCCCCTGTAGGAGCGCCGCTTGAGGCGCGAACCTCGCGAAGCGAGTAAGGCACGCCCGCTCTTCTCCAGAAATACTCGTCCGCGTCTGGATGGGTTTGTCGCCTCGCTGCGCTCGGTTCGCGCCTCAAGCGGCG
>NZ_DEXN01000016.1:460-655 GCF_002364155.1 Alcanivorax sp. UBA3183 | reverse complement strand
GGTTTGAAAAGGAGATGGGTTTTTCCGGCACAAAAAAAACGGCCCCCTTTCGGGGGCCGCCTTTTAAGACTTACCAGAATCTATCGAGAATTAGGTGTTCTCGAACTGACCCATGGTGTTGTCTTTACCGCCAGCTTTCAGTGCTGCTTCGCCGGAGAAGTACTCTTTGTGGTCATCACCGATGTTGGAACCGGC
>NZ_DEXN01000016.1:0-254 GCF_002364155.1 Alcanivorax sp. UBA3183 | reverse complement strand
ATGCCTTCGTCACCGAAGTAGCCTTTAGCCAGGTTGTCGGTGGACAGAGCAACAGTGTGGTAGGTCGGCAGAGTGATCAGGTGGTGGAAGATACCTGCTTCACGGGACGCATCACGCTGGAAGTTCTTGGTCCACTCGTCAGCCAGCTCAGCCAGCTCGGTGCTGTCGTAGTCGGCGCTCATCAGACGATCGCGATCGTAGGCGGATACGTCTTTGCCTTCCTTCTCCCAGGCATCGAATACCTGCTGACGGAA
>NZ_DEXN01000043.1:174306-174516 GCF_002364155.1 Alcanivorax sp. UBA3183 | reverse complement strand
TTTCCCTATTGACCCGGATTGCCCGTGACTGAATCCAGCCCCTCCACATTGTCCCTCGTCCGCCAGCTCTGGCAGCAGACCTGGCCCATGGCGCTTGGCGTTATGTCGTTACTGGGGTTCTACCTGGTAGACAGCATTTTTGTGGCGCGGTTGGGGACGGCGCCGCTGGCGGCGCAGTCGTTTACCTTTCCGCTGTCGTTTCTGGTGATC
>NZ_DEXN01000043.1:109173-174223 GCF_002364155.1 Alcanivorax sp. UBA3183 | reverse complement strand
TTCCGCTGTCGTTTCTGGTGATCGGGGTGCAGGTGGGGATCGGCATTGCCATTGCTGCGCTCATCTCCCGGGCCATCGGTGCCGGTCAGCAGGATCAGGCCAACCGGCTCGGTGCCCTGGTGCTGACCGGTGGCGGCCTGTTGCTGGGTGTGCTGCTGTTGCTGCTTTGGCTGCTGCAAACCCCGGCGTTTTCCCTGATCGGCGCCAGTGAAGCCATTCGCGAACTGATCCGTCCCTACTGGGCGGTCCAGGTCCTGGCTATGTGGGTGGGCGGAGTACTGTATTTCGGGTACAGCCTGTTCCGGGCCCACGGCAATACCCGCTTCCCCGGGTTGATGATGGTACTTACCAGCCTGCTCAACCTGATTCTGGATCCGTTGCTGATCTTCGGGGTTGGTGACTGGGAGGGGTTCGGCCTGCCCGGTGCCGCGTTGGCGTCCCTGCTGGCTTTCTCAATCGGCATGATCATCCTGGTGTTGGCCCTGCGGGGGCAGGGCTGGGTACAGCGTCATGGCATGCTGTTACAGATGCGGGTATCTGCCTGGCCGTTCGCGCAGATTGCCGGCCCTGCCATGATCAGCCAGCTGATGCCGCCGTTGGCGGCCATGCTGGCCACCGCCCTGGTGGCCCGGGCCGGTGACCAGGCGGTGGCTGCCTGGGGTATGGCTAGTCGGCTGGAAAGTTTTTCCATCGTGTTGGTGCTGGGCATGACCATGGCGCTGCCGCCCTGGTTGGGCCGCTGTTATGGCGGAAACGACTGGGACACCGTGCGCCGGCTGATGCGGGTGGCGGCGGCCATGGTGATTGGTTGGCAGGTTCTGCTGGGACTGGTGATGGCGTTGCTGGCGGCGCCATTGGCGAGCCTTCTGGTGGAGTCGGCACCGGTCCAGGCTTACCTGACACTGCTGATTCGCTGGTTGCCGCCCAGTTTTGGTCTGCTCGGTGTGTGCATGCTGGTGGTCTCCGCCAGCAATGCCCTGGGCTGGCCCATGCGTGCCATGCTGATTTCCTTCCTGCGCCTGTTCCTGTGCTATCTGCCGTTGCTGTGGCTGGGCTACCAACTGGGCGACTTCGGCGGCCTGGCGTTGGGGGCGGCGTTCGGTAATCTGCTGGCGGGGGTGATGGCGTGGGGGTTTTATCAGCAGGCGCTGGGAAAGGCAGTTGATAATTGAGAATGGATAATTGATAACGCGCGATTAGAGCGCGGTCATGTTCTGCAACGTATGAATCCGCGCCCCTATCTGGGGCGCGGACTCATACGTTTAGAAAACTCACAACCTGTCCCGCGCAGTTATCAATTATCCATTCTCAATTATCAATTCAATCATTCCCCTCTCTCCCACTCCGGCGGCTTCCACAGATGTTTCAGCCGCTGTCCGATGGGGCCGCGCTGTTTGATGTCGCGGAACATATCCACGTATTCATGGCACCAGTTTACCAGCAGGTTGTTGCTGTACACCGGGCGGGTGATGCCGTATTCCACCGGTTCCTCGTCCCGTTCCGGGGTGAAGGTGCCGAACAGACGATCGAAGAAAATGAAAACCCCACTGTAGTTGGTGTCGATATAGTCCGGGTTGCGACCGTGATGGACCCGGTGGTGGCTCGGTGTGTTAAAGACGTACTCGATGGCCGGGTGCAGTCGCTTCACCAGAGTAGTGTGGATAAAGAACTGGTAGACCAGTGACAGGGCATAACATACCCCGATCCACACCGGGTTGAAGCCGACAAAGGCCAGCGGCACGTAGAACAACCAGCCACCATTGAAGATGTTGGTGGCGTTCTGACGCATGGCGGTGGAAAAGTTCATCCGCTCGGAAGAGTGGTGGGTCACATGGGCGGCCCAGAACCAGCGCACCCGGTGGGAGCTACGGTGCATCCAGTAGAAGCAGAAATCCGTCAGCACCCAGAGCAGGGCGCCCGTGAACCAGGTCAGCTCGATATCCAACAAGCGGTGGTGGTAGGCGAAGGCATATACCGGGAAGGCGATCAGGCCGGCGAACAGCAGCTCGGTGGTCTGGTAACCGGCACCCAGCATGAAGTTACGGATGGATTCCCGGCTATCTACCAGTTCGGCATTGTGGCGGATCTTCAGGAACTCCCACAGGAATACGCCGATGAAGAAGGGCGTGGCCACCATGAAGATCAGCTGCCGCTCGTCCAGGGCCAGCCAGGGGGCGATCGTTTCCCACAGTGGCGCCAGGCCGCTGTTCTGCCACACGCTGTTGAGCCAGTCCATCAGAGCCATGGGTATCTTCCCGTTGTGATTGATGATGGAGTCATTGTGCGATGGAGGACCGGGTTTGTATTGACACTCTATGCCGTATTTTTGACAATATATGCCATTGGATGAACGGCGGGAGAGCATCATGGCCGCAGCCATGCGCGTCACCGGGGCCTGGGTGCAGTTGCTCACGGACTGGCTGGACCGGGAAAATCTGCCGGCGCCGGCCCTGCGCACCGTGCTGGACAGCCGTAGCCCGGCGGACCTGGTGCCCCTGCCGTTATGGCGTGACCTGCTGCAGCAGGCGGTGGCCCTGCGACCGGACCGGGTGGCGCCGGGGTTGTCCATCGGCGCCATGGTGCAGCCCCGCCATGTGGGCATGCTCGGCTACCTGATTCTCACCTGCCGCACCCTGGGTGAGGCCATGCAGGCCTACCAGCGTTACGAGACGCTGTTTTACGGCCAGGATATGGTGGAAGTGCTGGGCCTGGGGGATCAGATGCAGGTGCGCTGGTCCGGTGAAGATTCCACCGGGGAGCTGGCGGACACCGTTGCCATCGCTGCGCTGATCACTTTCCTGCGTCGGCTGGTGGATGATCCGCCGTCACCCGCCTCGGTGTCTTTCGTGTTTCCGCCGCCGTCGGCGACAGCCTGTCAGGCCTACGAAGCCTTCTTCGGCTGCCCGGTGTTGTTTGCCCAGTCCCACACCTGCGTCAGTTTCCCGATCCACTTTCTCGCCATGCCCCTGCCGCACAGTGATCCCAGCATGCGCAATCTGCTGGATCGTCAGGCCGGCGCCATGCTGCTGGCCCTGCCGGATTCCGACAGTTTCGACCGGGCCCTGCAGCAGGCGATGGTAAGGCTGTTGCCGGAGGCGACGGTGACCCTGCCGCGTCTGGCTGCAGAGCTGCACATGTCGGTGCGCACCTTGCAACGACGCCTCGCCGAGCGACAACTCACCTGGCGGGTACTGCTTGATCGCACCCGCGAACAGCTGGCCCGTCATTATCTGGCGGACCCCTCACTGACCCTGGGTGATATTGCGCTGTTGTTGGGGTTTTCCGAGCACAGTGCCTTCAGTCGTGCCTACCGGCGCTGGACCGGCACAACCCCGGGCAAGGCCAGAAAAACCCTGGGCCGCGCATACAAAAGCGACGTTGCTGTCTAATCCAGGCTCGTTGAGGCGTTCTCTTGATGAAAGCGGAAAGCGTTGTAGAACAGGCGTTTGCTGCCTGATCCATGGCAAGTGCTAGCCAAAATTCCCGAGGGGGTGAACATTCCTGTCATTGCTGCAAAATAGGGGGCTTGAGTACGTTGGCGCCATCCAAACGCCCCCGGAGCCTGTTCTGCGGGGCAGGCCTGAATTCAGTAAAGGGACCCCATTCATGAAGACACGTATTACCGAATTACTGGGTATCCAGTATCCGATTGTGCAGGGCGGCATGCAGAATGTGGGCTATGCCGAACTGGCGGCGGCGGTATCCAACGCCGGCGGTCTGGGTATCATCACTGCCCTGACCCAGCCCACCCCGGAAGACCTGGACAAGGAAATCAAACGCTGCAAGGAAATGACCGACAAGCCTTTCGGCGTCAACCTGACCATCCTGCCTACCATCAAGCCGGTGCCCTATGAGGAATACGCCCGGGTGATCTGCGAAAACAATATCTCCGTGGTGGAGACCGCCGGCCGTAACCCGGAACCCTTCATGCCCCTGTTCGAAGGCGCCGGTGTGAAGGTGGTGCACAAATGCACCTCCGTCCGCCATGCGTTGAAGGCAGAAAAGGTGGGTGTGGCTGCGGTCTCCGTGGACGGCTTCGAATGTGCCGGTCACCCGGGGGAAGACGATATCCCCAATCTGGTGTTGCTGCCGGCGGCGGCCAAAGTGATCAAGATTCCCATGCTCGCCTCCGGGGGTATTGGTACCGGTGCGCAGATGGCGGCCTGCCTGGCGCTGGGTGCGGACGGCATCAACATGGGCACCCGTTTTCTGGCCTCGAAAGAATCGCCAGTGCATGAAAACATGAAGCGCGCCATTGCCGAAGCCTCCGAACTCGACACTGCGCTGATCTTCCGTCCACTGAAAAATACGGCTCGCGTTTTCAAGAATGCGGTTGCCACCCAGGTCAACGAGATTGAGCGCGAAAAAGGCCAGGACATGAAGTTCGACTACATCATGGATCTGGTTGCCGGGGTGAAAGGCAAGGCGGCGTTGACCTCCGGTGAAATCGACGGTGGCATCTGGACCTCTGGCATGGTCCAGGGGCTGATCGACAGCTACCCGAGCTGTGCGGAAATCATTGATGACATCATCAGCGAGTGTGTGGGTACCATCAATCAGCGCCTTGCGGGTTTTATCAACGACTGACTGTTTCCGGTTTTAGTCTCGCTCTCCCGAGCCATAGCCAGGGCACTGCCCTGGCTTTTTTTTGCCGTTTTCCCGGGCTGGTCGAGTTTTTGGATATTGCGCATGTTCCTCGGTGGGGGATTTGACGGTAAGCTGACCACGCAAAAAGGAGAGAGGATCATGAAGGGATGCATCAAGATACTGCTGTTTGCTTGTGCCATGTTGTTGTCGGGGCAGGTCTGTGCAGAGATCTACACCTGGACTGATGCGCAGGGGCGCGTCCATTTTGGTGACAAGCCTGCCGATAACGACCGGGCGCAAGCCGTCAACGTCCGCATCAATACATTCGAGAGCGTGACCTACGACAGCCTCGGAAAGGGCGTCCCGGAGCCGGCAGCGCGTGGGGGCAACGTTATCATGTATGCCACCCAGTGGTGCGGGGTGTGCAAGAAAGCCCGCCGTTACTTCAATGACAATAATATTTCCTTTACCGAATACGATATTGATAAAGACCCGAAAGCCCAGGCACGCTTTGACGCACTGGAAGGCAAGGGGGTGCCCGTCATTCTGGTGGGCAAGCGGCGTATGAACGGTTTCAGCGTCGAAGGGTTTGAAAGAATATACCGGTAATACTTCGCGCCCTATCACAAGGAAAAGTGATGTTTACGCTTTATGAATTTGCCTCGTCCGGCAACTGCTACAAGCTGCGGCTGGCCATGGCCCAGCTGGACATACCCTTTCAGCGTATCGAAAAGGATATCACCCGCGGCGAAACCCGCACTGCAGAATTTCTCGCCATCAATCCCAATGGTCGTATTCCGGTATTGGTGACACCAGATAACAGGGTGTTGCCTGAATCCAGTGCGGCGCTCTGGTATCTGGCCAGAGACAGTAAGCTGATGCCCGAGGACCCGTTTCAGCAGGCTCAGGTGCTGCAATGGATGTTCTTTGAGCAGTATAACCACGAACCCAACATCGCCACGTCGCGCTACTGGATTCATGTGCTGGGAGAACAGGAAAAGTATGCTGAGGCGCTGGCGGAAAAACAGCAGAAAGGTCATGACGCCCTGGCGGTAATGGAAACCCATTTGTCAGACCGGGACTTCTTTGTCGGCCGCGATTATTCCATTGCCGACATTGCCTTGTATGCCTATACCCATGTGGCCGGGCAGGGTGGTTTCTCTCTGGATGCTTATCCGGCGATACGGGGTTGGTTGGAGAGGGTTGAGCGGCAGCCGGGTTACGTTGCCATGGAGGCTTGATAATTCACAACATCGAATGACCGGGCGGTAGGGTGGATTAGCCTGAGGCTAATCCACCCTACGTGATGGCGCTCTGCTTGAAAGATCTATTGCGTCAGGTGATGAAAGTGATATTTCAGATGATCGTCAATAAAGCTGGCGATAAAGAAATAGGAATGGTCATAACCTGGCTGCATGCGCAAGGTGATCGGCACGCCGGCTTCTTCACAGGCGGCACTGAGTGCTTCCGGCTGTAGTTGGCCATCCGTGTAGAAGTTGTCCGCATTGCCCTGATCCACCATCAAGGCCAGCGAGCTACCATTTGCCTTGATCAGCTCGCAGGCATCCCAGGCCTTCCAGCTTTCCTGATCATCGCCCAGGTAACCGTTCAGGGCTTTTTCTCCCCATGGACATTGCATCGGATGGCTGATCGGCGCGAAGGCGGAGACCGAGGTGTAGCGCCCCGGTTTTTTCAGCGCGCAGATCAGGGCGCCATGGCCTCCCATGGAGTGGCCGCTGATGGCCTCGCGACCGTTGAGCGGGAAATGGTCGCGCAGCAGTGCCGGCAACTCATCGGTCACGTAGTCATACATGCGATAGTGCTGGCTCCAGGGCGCGCGGGTGGCATTCACATAGAAACCGGCACCAGAGCCGAAATCATAGCTGTCGTGCTCACCGGGCAGATCGGTGCCGCGCGGGCTGGTGTCCGGGCAGACCATGGCAAGGCCCAGCTCGGCGGCGGTGCGTTGCGCGCCGGCTTTCTGCATGAAATTTTCATCGGTACAGGTAAGGCCGGACAGCCACCACAGCAGCGGCACGTCGTTTTCATCGGCTGCCGGCGGCAGATAAATGGCGAAGATCATTTCGCAATTGAGTACCTGGCTGCGGTGCTTGTAGCGTTTCAGCCAGCCACCAAAGGATTTGGTGGCGGAAACCAGTTCGATATCAGACATGATTATCCTTTCTGACGAAGCCGCTGCAGGAGCACCTCGAGAGGTGCTCCTGCAGTCGGAATTCATTGCCTCTTAAAAAAGAATCACCGAACGAATGCTTTTGCCTTCGTGCAGCAGATCAAAGGCGGTGTTGATCTCGTCCAGGCCCATGGTGTGGGTGACGAATTCGTCGATCTTGATTTCGCCTTTCATGTAACGATCCACATAACCGGGCAGCTCGGTACGGCCTTTCACGCCACCGAAGGCAGAGCCTTTCCAGACCCGGCCGGTGACCAGCTGGAACGGACGGGTAGCGATTTCTTCACCGGCGCCGGCCACGCCGATGATGATCGATTCGCCCCAGCCCTTGTGGCAGCACTCCAACGCCGAACGCATCACGTTCACGTTGCCAATGCACTCAAAGGAATAATCCACACCGCCGTCGGTGAGTTCGACAATCACTTCCTGAATGGAGTTGTTGTAGTCCTTGGGGTTGATGAAATCGGTGGCGCCGAACTGCCGGGCCAGTGTTTCCTTGGCCGGGTTGGTGTCGATAGCAATGATGCGCTCTGCCTTGGCCATCACCGCGCCCTGAATCACTGATAAACCGATGCCGCCGAGCCCGAACACGGCCACCGTGGAGCCTGGCTCCACCTTGGCAGTATTGAGCACGGCGCCGATGCCGGTGGTGACGCCGCAGCCGAGCAGGCAGATCTTGTCCAGCGGGGCTTCCTTGCTGACCTTGGCCAGGGAGATTTCCGGCACCACGGTGTATTCAGAAAAGGTACTGGTGCCCATGTAATGATGCAGCAGTTTGCCGTTCAGGGAAAAGCGGCTGGTGCTGTCCGGCATCAGCCCCTGACCCTGGGTGGCGCGCACTGCCTGGCACAGATTGGTCTTGCCGCTGAGACAGAATTTGCACTTGCGGCACTCGGCGGTATAGAGCGGAATCACATGGTCGCCGGGCTTCAGGCTGGTTACGCCTTCGCCCACTTCCTGCACGATACCGGCGCCTTCGTGGCCAAGAATGGAAGGGAAGATGCCTTCCGGGTCCTTGCCGGACAGGGTGTAGGCATCGGTGTGGCAAACGCCGGTGGCAACGATCTGCACCAGCACTTCCCCGGCCTTGGGGCCGGCCACATCCACTTCTTCGATCTGTAGGGGTTTGCCTGCTTCCCAGGCGACGGCGGCACGGGATTTCATGGTGATTCCTTCTTGATGAGTAGAGGGCGTTAACGCGTTTCGCGATGCAAGGCATGGCGAATGATGGATTCACTATACGCAGACACGAATAGAGCTATAAGGCACAATTCAGCAAGAGATTATTGTCAGGTAGCAACAATGCAGCACTGGGATCGTATTGAAGCCTTTGTAGAAGTGGTGCGCCGGGGTTCCTTCGCCGATGCCGCCCGACACCTGGGGGTGTCCAGTTCCCACGTGAGCCGGCTGGTGTCGCGACTGGAGACCCAGCTGGGCACCCAGTTGCTTTACCGCACCACCCGGCGTCTGAAACTCACCGATGCGGGAGCCGTTTACTTCGACCACTGTGGTCAGTTGTTTGACGGTTTCCAGGAGGCGCTGTCGGCGATCAGTGATTATCAGCAGCGCCCCACCGGGGTGCTGAAGCTGACCTGCGCCACCACCTTTGGTGAGCGCTATATCGCGCCGCTGGTAAATGATTTTCTGGCCCGCCATCCGCAACTGTCGATACAGCTGGATTTCACCAACCGGCGGGTGGATATCATCGACGAGGGTTTTGATGTAGCCATCCGTACCGGTGCCCTGCCGGATTCATCGCTGATTGCCCGCAAGCTTTGCCCACGTCGGGAATACATTGTCGGTTCCGCCGACTATTTCCAGCGCCATGCCCGGCCCCACACCCTGGGGGAGTTGAGCCAGCACAATTGCCTGGTTGGCTCTGCGGACCAGTGGGCGATGGATGTGGAGGGTCAGCACCGGCAATGGAAAGTGCAGGGCAACTGGAAGGGCAATTCCGGCATGGCGCTGCTGGATGCAGCCCGCAAGGGCCTGGGGTTGGCGCAGCTACCGGATTATTACGTGGAAGACGATCTGGCCGACGGTCGCCTTGTCTCGGTGCTGGATCAGTATGCCTGCACTCACACAGCGGTCTGGGTGGTCTATCCCCGTCACCGGCATCTGTCGCCCAAGGTGCGTCAGTTTGTGGATTTTCTGGTGGAGGGTATGGTGCGTTGAAAGGCGCTGATACCTTCTTGCAGGAGCGTCGCTGGCGGCGCGATTGGGAACTCTGATTCAGGCTTGGGACTCAGGCCCGGGAAATTGTTCTGCTGTAGGAGCTCCTCTTGAGGGGCGAAGACGGATGAAAAGGATGAGTCGAGCAGGTAGCAATCTATTCCGAAAGGCTCTGTCGAGTTCAGGAAGGCCTGACCGCCCTGCGGGGAATTTCTGCGCAAGCGCGGTTCGCCCCTCAGCTCCTACAGCAACTAAAATGGAGTGGATATGTATACGGGAAGTTGTCTTTGCGGCGGTGTCACGTTTGAAATCGCCGGTGAGCTGGCACCGATTCAGGTCTGTCACTGCCAGCAGTGCCGTAAGGCCCAGGGCACCGCATTGGTGACCAATATTCCGGTGGAAAACGGCAAGCTGCATTGGGTCAGTGGTGAAGCCTTATTGAAACGCTATGAATCCTCGCCGGGCAAGCAGCGGGTGTTTTGCCGGGAGTGTGGTTCGCCGATTTACAGCTGCCATGAGAGCAAACCTGGCGTGGTACGGATTCGGGCGGGGTTGTTGAATGAGCCGCTGGCCACGCGGCCTGCGTTTCATATCTATACGGATTCTGCCTGTAACTGGTGGCCCATCGACGATGGGCTGCCGCAGTACTCTGAAGGTAAATAAAGAGGCCCCGCAGTGCGGGGCCTCTTGGGAGGGGATTATTCCCCTTCCACTATGGTGCAGAAGTTGCTGAACAAGCCCAGCACAGTGGTGCTCTGGTGGTCGATGTTGGCAACTTTGCTGATGTCCGCTTTCTGTTTGGCCGTGCTGATAGAGGAGTCACCTACAGCAATCAGCCCCAGGATGTTCGTGGCACAAGATTGGCCGCTTTTGCTGATCCCGGTGCTGGTGGTTGCATTCACCGGGCCTTTCACCGAGGTGAAAAGTGCGCCATTACCCACCGGGCTGACCGCAGTCGCGCAGCCAGTGGTAATGATAACCGTTGCCCCCACAATAAATGCCTTGATCATCTTCATATTATTCAACCCTGTTATACGTTATTGGATGCTTCCTTCCTGGAAGTGCGGGCATTGTAAAATAGTTGTCACAATATTGGCAGGGAAAACAGGGATCCAGGGCAGTGCGCCGGACATTTTCTGTCCGGCGCAAAGGGGGTGCGCAGGTCTATACAGCAACGAAACTGATAGTCGATATGCAACGCATCAGAGATGCGAACGTAGTAAGCGGTTACGCCATCTCCGCTTTCAGCGCCTCGATCTCGTGAGCGTCGCTGTTGCGCGCCAGGAAGGCTTGCCAGCTTTCGGCTGCCAGGCCTTTGAGCGCCTTGGCCACACGGGGCAGCTCCGCCTCAGGCAGGTGGCCGAACAGACCCAGCAGCTTGCTGTCGTGGGCCTGCCCCAGCGCCTGGCCCAGTGCCTCGGGCTGGCTACCGGTGAGCACATCCACCGCCGGCGTCAGGTGTTCCTGATCCAGTAGCGGCAATAGGGTGAGCAGCTCATCCCAGCTGTTTTCGCTGGCCACGGTGGCAATCAGGCTTTCCATGATGTCTGCTTCGCGCAGCTTGGGCACATTTACCACCATCTGCTGATGCTGGTTATCCATGGCATTCACGGCTTGTAGCAGGTTGGTCCACAGGCGCTGTTCGCTGGCCACTTCAATGATGTGACTGATGACGGTTTCGCCCTGCTCGGCCACCAGGTTGCCCATCTGGCCGCGCAGCTCGGTGTTCAGGTGTCCGTTCAGGGACAGTACCGCCGGCCACAGTTCATGGTCGGTGGCGGCTTTCAGGGTAGCTCGTTGCTGTGTTTCGCTGAGTAGTGCCAGCAGGGTGTCCAGCTTGCTCTTGTCTTCCAGGTAAAGGGCAATCTTTACCATGGCTTCGCCGTCTTCGATGCTGCTGGTGACGGCTTTCAGGGCTGACGTCTGAATCACGGCCACAAAGCGGGCCAGGGTGATGTGCTCGCCCATGGCCAGCAGGGTCTTGGCCACAGAGGCGACAATCTTGTCAGGCATGGCGGCCAGCAGGTCCCGGGAATACGTGGGCTCAAGATGGATGCAGAGCTTGGCCAGAAATTCTTCCGGAAGCTTGTCGGCCAGCTTGATGGCGCGTTCGGGGGGCAGCTCGGAGGCAATGCCGGCGGCGAGCACGGAGCCCAGTACAGTGGTGGCCAGTTTGGCGCTGGCACCGGTGGGCACCAGCTTGCTGATGCCGGCCAGGCGCTGATAGCTGTCCTGGTGTTGTTCGTAGAAGAAGCCGGATACGGCACCACGGAAGGCGGCCAGGGCGCCAAGATCCTGGCCGTCCAGGAAGGCCAGGTTGTTTTCTTCGGTTTCCAGCAGGCGGCTGAGTTTGAGCAGTTCGGCCTGAGTTTCAATATGCATGTCTATCTCCTTAACCGAACAGCATTTTCTTCACCGGGCGGCGGAAGGGCCCGGGCACGACGTTAAGTGCGTTGTTCATCGCTTTTTCGACTCTGGCGTCTTTGGTTTCCAAAGCCGCAAGGACGGTATCGGCCAGCTTGCTGGCCTGATCGGCGGGCAGGGACTCGATAAAGGCCAGCGCGTCCGCTGGCAGCCCCTTGTTCTTCAAGGTACTGATGGAATCAGACATGGTTCCTCCTTCACTACAGCGGCGCGGAGCACAGTCCGGGCCGCCCTGAATACAGGCTGTCTGGCGCAGCCTGCCTATGGCTGGCGCTACTATGCCAGCAATGGAGGAGGATGGGTGTTGCCGAAAAGCCGTTGCCGCGCGGCGCTCAAGAAAGCGCAGCGGTGAGTGTTCAGTTCGGTTCTGTGCCGATAAAGCCCATATTGCCCGCGACCGGTTGTCGATTTATCTCACCGGGCAGGTTCAGGCAAAGTCCATCTGGTCGGAGATAAAGCCCACACTGATGGCACCGGGGCCGATATTGACGCCGCCGGTGAGCCCCATGTGGCTGATCAGCAGATCTACCTGGTGCTTTTCCGTGGTGGCTTTCAATTTGCTGAAGCCGGGCATCTGGTAGACCGCGTCCGGGTCGCCGGCGTAGCTGACGCAGACGATGGGGGTCAACAGGCCCTCTTCCACGCAGGTGCAGGCGTGGGTGAACATCTTCTCCACGGCGGTTTCAAAGCCACGCACCTTGGCCACCGGGAAGGTCTGGTCCTGGCGGGCGCAGAGGATGGGTTTGATGTCCAGCGCCGAGCCCATCAGCGCGCCAACAAAGCCCACGCTCTTATCGCCTTTCTTGCGGGCTCGTTTGTGCACGTAGTAGAGATCCGGCACCACAGCGTAACCCGAGGTTTTCGGGGTCAGGTCGCTGATGCGCTGGCGGATGTCACCGACTTTCATGCCGGCATTGATAAGCCGCATGGTTTCTGCCGCCAGAACTCCCTGGCCGGCAAACAGTGTCTGGCTGTCACTGACCCGGATGCGGAACGGCCCTTCACGACCGGCGGCTTCACGGTACTTTCTGTAGTCGCCGAGGATGGCATGGGCCGCCTCCGTGGCGTTTTCGAAGATCGGGCTGCGACTCTTTGGTACCGTTTGTACCAGCGCGTAATCGAAGTCTCCCACCGCCTGTTCCAGGAACAGGGTGCGGATCTGGTCCACCGTGGGCGGAGCAGTTTCCGCATCGTGGTTCTTGTCCACTTCATGGCGGGCGTAAAACTCCCGGGCCCGTTGCGGGTCGCGGTCGTCCACGAAAATTTCCTTGCCGATGCGGATGGGCACCGGCATGACCAGGATGTTGTTAGCGTCAATAAAGTCCTTGGGCAGATCACAACCCGAGTCCACAACCAGACCGATTCTCATTGTTATGCTTCCTGTGGGAAGGGTAACAATGAGTCTAGTACCGCCGTTCCGCTGCTGGCGTCTTTTTGCGTATGGGAATGGTTAGGGGCTGTTACAAGACAGACGGTGTGTTACTGAATATTGCCGCCCACCTGGATCACCTTCAAGGTGTTGGTGCCACCATGAGCATCGTTGTAGTTGCCCTTGGTGATCAGTACCCGGTCGCCGTCCTGAACCACACCCATTTCTTCCAGGATCGCTACTGCACGGCGGTTCACTTCATCGCTGGCAATGGCATGGCTATCAAAGGGGATGGCGCGCACGCCCCGCAGAATGGCGACCCGGCGCTGGCTGCTGGGGTAGGGGGTGAAGGCATAGATGGGGATGCCGGAGCGCAGCCGTGACATCAGCCGCGGGGTGTTGCCGCTTTCGGTCATGGCAATGATGGCAGTGACGTTGCTGAGACGGTTGGCAGCCTGCATGGCGGCCATGGCGATCACTTCATCAATGTTGTCGGCATTGTCGTTGATGGGACGATCGGTGCGTCTTTCCTGCCAGGTACGCTCGGCCCCAAGAATGATGCGGTCCATGGCCTGTACGGTTTCTACCGGATATTCGCCCACCGCAGTTTCCGCTGACAGCATCACCGCGTCGGTGCCATCCAGTACCGCATTGGCCACATCGGAGACTTCTGCACGAGTGGGTTGCGGACTATGAATCATGGATTCCATCATCTGTGTGGCGGTGATCACGAAGCGGTTCAGTGCCCGTGCCCGGCGAATAATATGTTTCTGCACCCCCACCAGTTCTGCGTCGCCAATCTCCACGGCCAAGTCACCGCGCGCCACCATGACGCCGTCGGAGGCCTCAATGATGGCATCCAGAGTGGCGTCGTCAGCCACCGCTTCGGCTCGTTCAATCTTGGCAATAATGCCGCCCTGGCCACCGGCCTGCCGGTAGCGGCGGCGGGCTTCTTCCACATCTTCAGCGTCGCGAGGAAAGGAGAGGGCCAAAAAATCCACGTCCATGTCGGCGGCGGTAATGATGTCAGCCAGATCCTTGTCGGTGAGCGCCCGGGCGCTGAGCCCGCCACCCTTGCGGTTCACTCCCTTGTGATCAGACAGGTCGCCGCCCACCTGCACCGTGCAGTCCACCCGGGTACCAGTGATGGCCGTGACTTTCAGCTCCAGCAGGCCGTCGTTCAGCAGCAACACATCGCCGGGCTGGCAATCGTCCGGGAGTGGCGGATAACTCACGCCTACCTGTTGATCGTTGCCGGCGTCGTCGGCCAGGGCGGTATCCAGGGCAAAGGCCTGGCCGGCCTTCAGCAGGATGGGGCCATTGGGGAAACTGCCGATGCGGATTTTCGGACCCTGCAGGTCTGCCAGAATCGCCACATGCTCGCCGCATTGCTCCGCGCAACGGCGAATGATTTGCGCGGTTTGCCGGTGAGTGTCGGCGTTGCCGTGGGAAAAGTTCAGGCGGAACACATTGACGCCGGCCCGGATCAGGGCATCGAGTCGAGTCTCGGAGGACGATGCAGGGCCAACGGTGGCGACAATCTTGGTACGGCGCAGGGGGGAGCGGGACATTCGAAGCATTTCCATCAGCTGATTTTTGGTCAGCATACCATGGTGAAATGCAGGAGTGATGACAGGAAGTCGGCGGGCCCGGAGGAAAACTGGAGGCCCTCACCCGGTGACCGGGTGAGGGGTAGAGATGACTATCAAGATTTAATGCAGCATGGCGAAGGAGCAGGACTGGGCCTGACTGAGGCGCAGGAAATCGCCCATGCCCATCTTGATCACTTCCGTGTGGGTACCTGCGTTAAAGGCCAACCAGTCCTCGCTGAGCATGGTGTCATCCACATAGACCTTCATGTCATAGAGATTGCCGAAGGGCGGTTCGCCGCCGGGCTCGCAAAGAGGGAAACGGTCCTTGAAGTCTTCCTCGTGGGCCAGCCGGACGCTGTTGGCATTCAACGCCTGGCGTAACCGGTCCGGATCCAGGTACTGATCGGATGGCAACACCGCCATGGCCAGTTCACCGTCCACATCCACGATCACCGTCTTTGCCATGTGGCGTCCCGGAATATGGCTAAATTGGGCCACCTCGGAAGCGGTCATGGCAGGCGGGTGGTTATAGCAGTGATAGTTCACATTGTTGTTGTCGAGAAAATCAGCCAGTGCGCGGGCAGGCATGATAAACCTCCTCCCGGAGATGATAGCCCGGGAATAGTGAGCCGCCGCAGGGACAGTTTGTGACCGGCCCGGGCCAGCTCCATGAATGTTCATATTCAAGCTTAGGGAGGAGGGAGCAGGTGGGGAAATACGGTTATGCGCTAAGGGAAATAGCGGAATGATCTAGCTACGAGCTACGCTCGATTGGATTGGGGGTGCTCCAAGGGTTTCGCCATTTCTACGAAGCCGCGTAGGAGCACCGCTTGAGGTGCGAACCGAGCGTAGCGAGGCAACAGAGATTCAAGGATTCCACAGCGCTATGAATGAGGCCTGTCGAGTGCTTGAATGCCTGATCGCCCTGCCGGCGATTTCCTTGCTGCGCAAGGTTCGCGGCTCAAGCGCCGCTCCTACAGCGGCTCCGACTCGAGACTAGTCGCTGCCTGTCAAAGCCCCAGATTATCCAGAATCCGCAGATTCGGGCCGGCCTGGTTCATGGTGTAGAAATGCAGGCCCGGTGCGCCCATGGCCAGCAGGCGTTCGCACAACCGGGTGACCACTTCCTCGCCGAAGGCTTTCACTGCCGCGTCATCATCCTTGATGTCGTTGAGCTTGCTGTGCAGCCAGCGGGGAATGTCGGCGCCGCAGGTGCTGGAGAAGCGCACCAGGTTGGCCACGTTGAGAATCGGCATGATGCCTGGATAAACCGGGGCGTCGCAGCCGATTTTCTGCAGCGCGTCCAGATAGTAACCGTAGGCATCCGCGTTGTAGAAATACTGGGTCAGGCCGCTGTTGGCGCCGGCGTCGATCTTGCGCTTGAAGTGGGCAATATCGTCTTCGAAGCTGCGTGCCTGGGGATGCATTTCCGGGTAGCCAGCCACTTCCAGGGTGAAGTGATCGCCGGTTTCCTCGCGGATCAGCTGTACCAGTTCGTCGGCGTACTTGATCTCGCTCTGGGCATAGCCCATGCCGGAGGGCAGATCGCCACGCAGGGCCACGATACGGGTAACGCCGGCGGCCTTGTAGCCGTTGACCAGTTCCAGAATTTCCTCACGGCTCTGGCCAATGCAGCTCAGGTGCGGGGCCGTATCGCCATGTTGATTGCGCAACTGGTTGACCATGTCGCGGGTGTTGTCACGGGTGGAACCCCCGGCACCAAAGGTGCAGGAAAAAAACTCCGGATTCTTGGCCAAGAGTTTCTGCTGGGTAGCCAGCAGCTTTTCTTTTCCCGCATCGGTTTTCGGCGGGAAAAATTCAAAACTGATTCTTTTGCTCATTTGGCTAGTGCCTTTTCGATCAAAAGCTATTTCACCACAGAGGTCACGGAGCACACAGAGTTAAAAATGCGCATTGAATGTGCGTTCTTTTTTCCTCAGTGTTTCCTGTGCCCTCTGTGGTAAAAATGCCTTTAGTACTTGTAGTGCTCTGGCTTGTACGGGCCGTTCACGTCCACGCCGATGTAGTCTGCCTGCTCTTTGGTGAGCTTGGTGATCACGCCACCGAAGCCCTGCACCATGTAGCGGGCCACTTCTTCGTCCAGGTGCTTGGGCAGCACTTCCACCTTGAGCATTTTTTCTTTCACGGTGTCAGAGTGCTTGGCGTAGCCCTGGTCGAACAGATACATCTGCGCCAGTACCTGGTTGGCGAAGGAGCCATCCATGATGCGGCTGGGGTGGCCGGTGGCGTTGCCCAGGTTTACCAGGCGACCCTCGGAGAGTAGCAGCAGGAAGTCGCCCTCGGCCTTGTTGCGCCATACCTTGTGCACCTGCGGTTTGACCTCTTCCCATTCCCAGGTCTTGCGCATGAAGGCGGTGTCCACTTCGTTGTCGAAGTGGCCGATGTTGGAAACCACAGCGCCTTTCTTCAATGCCTTGAGCATGTTGGCGTCACAGACATTGAAGTTGCCGGTGGTGGTGACCAGAAGGTCGGTGGTGCCCAGCAGCTCCTTGTTGATGGACGCCTCGGTGCCGTCGTTGACTCCGTCCTTGAACTGGCTGACCACTTCGTAGCCGTCCATGCAGGCCTGCATCGCACAGATCGGATCCGCTTCGGTGACCTTGACGATCATGCCTTCCTGGCGCAGGGACTGGGCAGAGCCCTTGCCCACGTCACCATAGCCGATAACCAGCGCTTTCTTGCCGGACAGCAGGTGATCGGTGCCGCGCTTGATGGCGTCATTGAGAGAATGGCGGCAACCGTACTTGTTGTCGTTCTTGCTCTTGGTGACGGAGTCATTCACGTTCACCGCCGGCACTTTCAGAGTGCCCTTGTTCAGCATCTCGTAAAGACGGTGCACGCCAGTGGTGGTTTCTTCGGTGATGCCGTGGATGTTGTCCAGCATCTGCGGGTAGGTCTCGTGGATGTAGCCGGTCAGATCGCCGCCGTCATCCAGGATCATGTTGGCGTCCCACAGCTCACCATTGCCGTCGCGACAGGTTTGCTCGATGCACCACATGTACTCTTCTTCGGTTTCCCCTTTCCAGGCGAATACCGGTACGCCGGCGGCAGCGATGGCGGCAGCGGCATGGTCCTGGGTGGAGAAGATGTTGCAGCTTGACCAGCGCACTTCCGCGCCCAAGGCGACCAGGGTTTCGATCAGTACTGCAGTCTGAATGGTCATGTGGATACAGCCGATGATCTTGGCGCCTTTCAGCGGCTGTTCGGCCCGGTACTTTTCACGGATGGTGACCAGTGCCGGCATTTCGGTTTCGGCAATATGAATCTCGGAGCGACCGTAGGCGGCCTGGGAAATATCTGCCACTTTAAAGTCGGTGAAAGTGTTCGCTTTTGCGTTCATGGTGTTCTCCATTCGTTTTTGACGAATGGGCGCCGTTGCTCTTTCTGTGTCCGCCCTGCGAGCCTCGCGGTCATGCCGCTGCAGCGCCCCTCACTGGGCAGATGTTATCGGGATGTTGTCGGCGCCGTCGCAAAGACGCCGCCGGCAGTGATGTCGTTATTAAAGCGCCTTGGCCAGGTCTGCCGCCTTGTCGGTTTTCTCCCAGCTGAAGCCTTCGCGGCCGAAGTGGCCGTAGCTGGCAGTGGGCCGGTAGATCGGCTTGCGCAGGTCGAGCATTTCGATAATGCCGCGCGGGCGCAGGTCGAAGTGCTCGCGGACCAGGTCGACGATGGCGTTGTCGCTGATCTTGCCGGTGCCGAAGGTGTTAACGGAAATAGAGGTGGGCTCGGCCACACCAATGGCATAGCTCACCTGGATCTCGCACTTTTTGGCCAGGCCAGCGGCGACGATGTTCTTGGCCACATAGCGGCCGGCGTAGGCCGCTGAGCGGTCTACCTTGGACGGGTCCTTGCCGGAGAAAGCGCCACCACCGTGACGGGCCATGCCGCCATAGGTATCCACGATGATCTTGCGACCGGTCAGGCCACAGTCACCCATGGGGCCGCCGATCACGAAAATCCCGGTGGGGTTCACGTGGTACAGGGTGTCCTTGTGCAGCCACTCTTCGGGCAGTACTGGCTTGATGATTTCTTCCATCACCGCTTCGCGCAGGTCCGCCAGCTTGATTTCCGGAGCGTGCTGGGTGGACAGCACCACCGCGTCCACGGCCACCGGTTTGCCGTTGTCGTAGCGCAGGGTGACCTGGCTTTTCGCATCCGGGCGTAGCCACGGCAGGGTGCCGTTCTTGCGCAGTTCCGCCTGACGCTCCACCAGACGGTGGGAGTAATAAATCGGCGCCGGCATCAGGGTGTCGGTTTCGTCGGTGGCAAAACCGAACATCAGGCCCTGGTCGCCTGCGCCCATTTCCTTGTCCTCGGCCTCGTCGACACCGATCGCGATATCCGCGGACTGTTTGCCGATGCCGTTGAGTACCGCACAGCTGGCGCCGTCGAAACCCTTGTCGGAGCTGTCATAGCCGATATCCAGAATGACCTGGCGAACGATGTCCTCCAGTTCCACATAGGTGCTGGTGCGGACTTCACCGGCGACGATGGCCATACCTGTTTTCACCATGGTTTCCACCGCCACCCGTGCATGGGGGTCATCCTTGATGATGGCATCCAGAACGGCGTCCGAAATCTGGTCGGCCATTTTATCCGGGTGGCCTTCGGATACAGATTCGGAGGTAAAGATGGAATATTCACTCATTACTGGAGTGCTCCCGTTATTCAAGTGTGCGTTACGTTGCCTTCAACAGGCGCCAAAAACATTAGCTGAAAGTTTAAAGTTCAAAGTTGAAAAGCGCGGGTGGGGTGTTTTGTATTCGTAAAGGCCGTGCCCGCGTTTTCATCTGAAGGTTGCAGCGCGTGGCCCAAAGCTTTCGAGCCAGCACGGTGACATCTTCGTGTTTCAACTTTGAACTTTAAACTTTCAACTCTTCCTGAAGGTGCGTACCTGCACCTGAAAACCATTGCGCAGGGCCAGAAACTGGCTTTCCTGCAACTCCAGACCGGCGCGGCCGGCCCAGTCCACCAGATCGGCTTCTTCGAAGCCAAGCCAGAAATCACCACAGGCCTCGTGAGCCCAGTGCTGGTCGTGCCGACACAGGTCGGTGATCAGCAGGGTGCCGCCTTCATTCAACTGCCGTGCCGCCGCAGCAATGGCGCTGGCGGGGGCCGGCAGGTGATGCAGCACCATGTTTAATGCCACCGCATCCACCGTGGGCAGGGTGGTGGCGCTGGCGGGCCATTCACCCAGTATCAGTTGCACATTTTTCCGTTTGGCGACAGTCAGGTTCTGGCGGGCCCGTTCAAGCATGGCCTCGGCATTGTCCAGGCCCAGCACCGTATCGAAGTGTGTCGCCAACTCGAGCAAAAACTGGCCATCCCCGGGGCCGATTTCCAGGGCGCGCTTGCCATCTGGGCCCTCCGGGCAGGACCGGGTGAGAAGCTCCAGGGCCTGCTCTGCGTACTGGCCGTAGTCGGCAATCAGTTCCTGCTGGTCGTCCAGTTCCGCATGGCGGGCAAAAAAGGCCCGGCTTTGCGCCGCCCGCTGGCTTTGTACCTGCTCCAGTCGCTCGGCAACACCGGCATCCAGGTGGCCATCATCCAGCTCATCCAGCAAGGCTCCGTGAAGCGCGCCCTCTACGCTGTCCGCCTGAGGCAGGCGGCGGCGGTAGAAGATCGAGTTGCCTTCCCGCCGCTTCTCCACCAGGCCGCCCTGGGCCAGCACCTTCAGGTGGTGGCTCATGCCGGACTGTTTCATGGCCATGATGTCGCACAGCTCCAGCACCCCGAAGCTGTTCTGGCCCAGCACCTGCAGCACCTGCAGACGTAACGGGTCGCCAGCGGCCTTGAGGAAGCCCGCCAGATGATCAGTGATCTCCGGTGCGTCGGGTGCTTGTGCATTCATAGAGAGGGAGTCTAGCGTAACGGGAAGCTAAATCAAAATAAATTGATATAGGTTTTTTGCGGACGCCGCCAAGGCGTCAGGCTGGCGGGGCGAGCGATATGTCGCCGATGCCGTCATGGCCGCCTTTCAGTGGTTTGCGGGCTGCCTTCAGGCTTGCAGCTTGCGGCTTGTAGCTATTACCCCCATGAGGGACAATAGCGCCCCTTTTCAGCCACCAGCCAGTTTGGAGCCCTGCATGTCCAGTGCCCCCGCCCGCCGTGAACTCGCCAACGCTATCCGTGCCCTGAGCATGGATGCGGTACAGAAAGCCAATTCCGGGCACCCCGGTGCGCCCATGGGAATGGCCGATATCGCCGAGGTACTCTGGCGCGGCTTCCTCAAGCACAATCCGCAGGACCCCACCTGGCCAGACCGGGATCGCTTCGTGCTGTCCAATGGTCACGGTTCCATGCTGCTTTACAGCCTGCTGCACCTGAGTGGCTACGGCGTCAGCCTGGACGACATCAAGAATTTCCGTCAGCTGGGCAGCCCCACCGCCGGGCACCCGGAATATGGCGACGCCCCGGGCATCGAAACCACCACGGGTCCGCTGGGCCAGGGTATTGCCAATGCGGTGGGCATGGCGTTGGCGGAAAAGATGCTGGCGGGCCAGTTCAACCGTGAAGGGCACGCCATCGTCGATCACTACACCTACTGCTTCCTGGGTGATGGCTGCATGATGGAGGGCATCTCCCACGAAGCCTGTTCCCTGGCCGGCACCCTGGGCCTGGGCAAATTGGTGGCCTTCTACGACGACAACGGCATTTCCATTGATGGTGAGGTGGAAGGCTGGTTCACCGATGACACCGTGGAACGTTTTCGTGCCTACGGCTGGCAAGTGATTCCCAATGTGGATGGCCACAACGCCGAAGAGGTGCAGGTGGCCATCGAGAATGCCCGCGCCAATACCGATCAGCCCACCCTGATCTGCTGCAAGACCGTTATCGGTTTCGGCAGCCCCAACAAGCAGGGCAAGGAAGAATCCCACGGTGCCGCCCTGGGTGAAGATGAAATTGCCCTGACCCGCGAATCCCTGGGCTGGAAGCACGGTCCCTTCGAGATCCCCGCTGACATCAAGCAGGCCTGGGATGGCAGCGAAAAAGGTGCTGCTGCCCAGAGTGACTGGCAGCAGCGGTTCGACGCCTACAAAGCTGCCTACCCGGAGCTGGCGGCGGACTTCCTGCGCCGTCAGGCCGGAGAGCTGCCCGCCAGCTTCCTGGAGCAGGCGGATGCCTACATCCGCGAGTGTCAGGAGAAAGGTGACAAGGTCGCGACTCGCAAGGCCAGCCAGAACACCCTGGATGCCTTCGGCCCGTTGCTGCCGGAACTGGCCGGTGGTTCCGCCGATCTGGCCGGCTCCAACAACACTATCTGGAAAGGCTGCAAGTCGGTCACCGCGGATGATGCCAGCGGCAACTACATCCATTACGGGGTGCGGGAATTCGCCATGACTGCGATCCAGAACGGTCTGTGTCTGCACGGCGGGCTGCGCCCCTACGGCGGCACCTTCCTGGTGTTCATGGAATACGCCCGCAACGCGGTGCGCATGGCGGCGCTGATGCACCAGCCCAACATTCTGGTCTACACCCATGATTCCATCGGTCTGGGTGAAGACGGCCCGACCCACCAGCCCATCGAACAAATGGCCAACCTGCGCCTGACGCCGAACATGCGTACCTGGCGCCCCTGTGACACGGTGGAATCCGCCGTGGCCTGGAAGAAAGCCATTGTCCGTCAGGACGGCCCTTCCGCGCTGATCTTCTCCCGTCAGGGGCTGCCCTGCATGGAGCGTGGCGACGCGCAGCTGGTCGATGCCGAGAAAGGTGGCTACACCCTGCTGCAGACCGGTGACGGCACCCCGGACGCCATCATTATCGCCACCGGCTCCGAAGTGGAACTGGCGGTGAATGCGGCCAAGGCACTCACCGGCAAGAATGTGCGTGTGGTGTCCATGCCCTGCGTGGAAGAGTTCCTGGCCCAGGATCGCGATTATCAGGAAAGCGTGCTGCCTTCCGACGTGCGTGCCCGGGTCGCAGTGGAAGCGGCCATCGCCGATTACTGGTACCGCTTTGTGGGCCTGGACGGCAAGATCGTGGGCATGAACAGTTTCGGCGCCTCCGCCCCGGCTGGCGACCTGTTCAAGCACTTCAATATCACTGCCCAGGCAGTGCAGCAGGCCGTGGAGAGCCTGCTCTAAGTGAAAGTCGCGATTAACGGCTACGGCCGTATCGGGCGTTCCTTTGTCCGTGCCCTGGCCGAGCGCGAAGGCGCCGGCTGGCAGGCACCGTTTACGCTGGCGGCGATCAATGACAAGGGTCGCCCGGAAGACCTGCTTTACCTGACCCGCTATGACACCACCCATGGTCGTCTGGCGGAGCCGGCGGAGCTGATTGAAGGCATGCTGCGTATCGGTAACCAGGCTCCCCGGCTGCTGGAACAGCCGAAGCCGGAACAGTTGCCCTGGGGTGAGATGGGCGTGGATCTGGTGCTGGAATGCTCCGGCCATTTCCGCAGCCATGCCGGTGCCTCGCGGCATCTGACTGCCGGTGCCAAACGGGTCATCATTGGTGCGGTGCCGTTTGATCTGGCCGATCAGATCGTGGTGTATGGCGTGAACCACAGGGACGTCCGCGACGATAGCAAGGTGTTGTCGGCGGCCTCCTGTACCACTCACTGTATCGCACCGCTACTGACCCGGCTGGATCAGGCCTATGGCATCCGCCAGGTACTGATGAAGGAGATCCACTCCTACACCTCGGACCAGACCCTGCTGGACCATGTCCATCGGGATCCGCGCCGGGGCCGGGCCGGGGCACAGAACATCGTGCCGACCACCAGTAGTGCCATTGGGGCGGTACAACAGGTGTTGCCGCAACTGGCGGGCAAGATAAGCGGTCATTCCATCCGTGTGCCCACGTTGAATGTGGCCATGGTGGAGCTGACCTTGCTGCTGGAAAAGACCCCTGACGGGGACAGTCTGAACCAGTGGCTGCAGCAGCAATCGAAAGAAGCCAGCGCGCTGATTGGTTACAATGACGCACCGCTGGTGAGCGTGGATTTCAACCATCAGCCGGAATCTGCCATCGTCGATGGCACCCAGACCCGGGTGCAGGGCGAGATGGTGCAGGTGGTGGCCTGGTACGACAACGAATGGGGCTATGCGAACCGACTGCTCGACTGGGTGGCGACGCTGGCTGAATCACATCAAGCTTGAATGAATGGATGCACCCGAGCGGGTGGCCGTGAATGAGGTAAGTACGACATGAACTTCAAACGCATGACCGACCTGGATCTGGCAGGCAAGCGTGTTCTTATCCGTGAAGACCTGAATGTGCCGGTGAAAGACGGCAAGGTCACCAGCGACGCGCGTATCCGCGCCTCCCTGCCCACCATCGAGCACGCTCTCAAGGCTGGTGCGAGGGTAATGCTGATGTCCCATCTGGGCCGCCCCACCGAAGGCGAGTATGCCGAGGAATTTTCCCTGCAGCCGGTGGCCGATCATCTGGGCAAGCTGCTGGATTGCGACGTGCCGCTGGTAAAAGAGTGGCTGGACGGCGTGGATGTGGCAGAAGGCCAGGTGGTGTTGTGCGAGAACGTGCGCTTTAACAAGGGCGAGAAAAAAGACGACGAGGCACTGTCACAAAAGATGGCTGCCCTGTGTGATATCTATGTCATGGACGCGTTTGGTACCGCTCACCGGGCCCAGGCGTCTACCCATGGTGTGGGCAAGTTTGCTCCGGTAGCCTGTGCCGGGCCGCTGCTGGCCAATGAGCTGGATGCCCTGGGCAAGGCGCTGAACGCACCGGAAAAACCGCTGGTGGCGATTGTTGGGGGCTCCAAGGTGTCCACCAAACTGGAAGTGCTGGAATCCCTGTCCGATGTGGTGGACCAGTTGGTAGTGGGCGGCGGTATAGCCAACACCTTCCTGGCGGCGGCCGGCCACCCGGTAGGCAAATCCCTTTATGAGAAAGACCTGATTCCGGCGGCGCAGAAAATTGCCGACAAGGTCCATATCCCGATCCCGGTGGATGTGGTTACCGCCAAGGAATTTGCCGAATCCGCTGAAGCGACTGCCAAGAAGGTGGCAGAGGTGGCCGACGATGACTTGATTCTGGATATTGGCCCGCAGACTGCCCACATCGTCGCGGCGCTGATGAAGGAAGCCAAGACCATTATCTGGAATGGCCCGCTGGGTGTGTTCGAGTTTGACCAGTTTGGCGAGGGCACCAAGGAAATGGCAGAAGCCATTGCCGACTCTGATGCCTTCTCCATTGCTGGTGGCGGTGACACTCTGGCAGCGGTGGACAAGTACGGTATTACCGATCGCATCAGCTACATCTCAACCGGTGGCGGTGCCTTTCTGGAATTCGTGGAAGGCAAGGTGTTGCCGGCGGTAGCCATGCTGGAAGCGCGGGCGAAAGACTGAAGAAAAGGTCGCTGCGGCGGTCTTTGCAATGACTGAACAGGAAACGGGCAGCATCGCTGCCCACGGAACCGAAGGGGAAACACAATGGCACTCGTAAGCATGCGACAGTTGCTGGATCACGCCGCCGAATATGGCTATGGCGTACCGGCCTTTAACGTCAATAACGTGGAACAGATGCGCGCCATCATGGAAGCCGCGGACCAGACCAATTCCCCGGTGATTGTGCAGGCCTCCGCCGGCGCCCGGAAATATGCCGGTGCCCCTTTCCTGCGTCATCTGATTCTGGCGGCCACCGAAGAGTTTCCGCATATCCCGGTGGTGATGCACCAGGATCACGGCACCAGCCCCTCCGTGTGTCAGCGTTCCATCCAGCTGGGCTTCTCCTCGGTGATGATGGACGGTTCTCTGGGTGAAGATGGCAAGACGCCGATGGATTACGACTACAACGTGCGCGTGACCCAGGAAGCGGTGGCCATGGCCCACGCCTGTGGCGTCTCCGTGGAAGGCGAGCTGGGTTGTCTTGGCTCCCTGGAAACCGGCCAGGCCGGTGAAGAAGATGGTATTGGTGCCGAAGGGACCCTGAGCCACGATCAGATGCTCACCGATCCGGAAGAGGCGGCGGACTTCGTCAAGCAAACCAAGGTGGATGCCCTGGCGATCGCTATCGGCACCAGCCACGGTGCCTACAAGTTCACCCGTCCGCCCACCGGTGACATTTTGGCCATCGAGCAGATCAAGGCGATCCACAAGCGCATCCCGGATACTCACCTGGTAATGCACGGTTCTTCCTCCGTACCGCAGGACTGGCTGGCCATCATCAACGAGTACGGTGGCGAGATCGCGGAGACCTACGGGGTGCCGGTGGAAGAGATTCAGGAAGGCATCAAACACGGCGTGCGCAAGGTGAACATCGATACCGATCTGCGCCTGGCGTCCACCGGTGCGATTCGTCGTTTCCTGGCCCATAACCCGGCCGAATTCGACCCGCGCAAGTACCTGAAAGAATCCATCACCGCCATGCGTGATATCTGTATTGACCGTTACGAGGCCTTTGGCACCGCCGGCAATGCGGACAAGATCAAGCCGATCAGCCTGGAAAGCATGTTCATGCGCTACGAAGCCGGCGAGCTGGATCCGCGCGTCAAGTAATCCAGTGCGGCAAAACAGCACCGGTATCACAACAAGGCCCCGCAATGCGGGGCCTTGTTGTATCTGGCGCGGTTATTTCTGACGGGAAGCTTCGATCCTTACCTCGTCAGTGCCGCTGAGGATCAGTTGCCCGTCTTCGCTGATATCGGCCTGGTTCACTCCTTCCAGGGCATCCAGAAACTGCTGCTCCAGTTTCATCAGCGGCTGTGGGCAGGCCATCATGGTGACGCCACCGGTCTTCACCGTGAAACTGTCATCCTCCAGCGTATAGCTGGCCATGTAATTGTTGCAGGCGGCTTTGCCAGCCAGTCGACCGGGTTCGTGGAAGTTAAGGGTAACCAGCGCGTCGCCCACGTCAGAACCATTGAGGTTATTAACTTGCCAGGCGCTGCCCTGAAGTTGCTCGCTGGTTACCATGGCAGTGGTCCCTTCCGGGTGACTACTGCAGGCGGCAAGAGCGATGGCGGCGCCTACCAGCAAGGATAGCTTTGGTGTTTGCATATTGGGTCCTTCTCGATGACGCGGTATTGGGTCGTCAATTAGTCCCCGACAGGGTGCAATAGTTTCCCTGGCATGGCTAACCCTGATCGCTGCCTGGGTTGACCGGCTCCAGGCGATTCAGGGGTTGGTCCGGTTTGGCGTAGCTCCAGCGTGCCTGGCGGTGGGTCAGGTGATAACTGTCCAGGCCTGACAGGGCCACCGTCCCGGCTTTCTCAATATCCACATAACCGTCACTGCCGAGGGCATAGCCGGGCAACTGGATATGTTCGATGGCGCCAATCACCATCACGGTGTCGTTGATCTGCAGGGTGTGGGTTTCCAGCAGCACCATGCCCAGGCGGATGCGTGCCTGCTCCACAAACGGTGCCGGGAAATCAGGCAGGTAAGCCGGCGTCAGACCGGTGGCCGTGAACTCGGACACCTCGCGCGGGTAGCGTGCGGCGGTCTGGTGGGCGGCAGGCACCATGTCGCCATGCACCTGGTTGAGCGTATAGAAGCCGGTTTCCATCAGGTACTCCAGGCTGTGCCGGTCCACGGAGTGGGGGCGAATGATCATGCCGATCAGGGCCGGGTCGGCGCCCAGATGGAAGCAGGAGCTGACAATGGACAGGTTCTCCTGGCCATTACTGGCGCGGGTGCCCAGCAGGTTTGCGCTCTTGAAGCCGGACAGGCTGTTGATCAGGTTGACCCGTTGTTGGCGTGGCAGGTCCTTGAGAGTATCGGCGGTCAGGTGCATGGTGTGCGTCCTCCTGGCGCCGTATTATCAGAAGCCGCCGTGAGTAAACCGTGGAGACCTCTTACCGGCTATGGCAAATCCTTTCGACCGTGAGCATATTGTTCAGCAGTGGCAGCCCCTCAACTGGGAAGCGTTTGATCCGCTCAGTGAATCCACCCGGCGCTACGTTGCCTACTATGGCCTGAATTTCGCAGAGCGCCTGCCGGATCTGGAGCATGGCTTCGGTTATTTCGAGGCTGCCGGTCACCAGCTGTCGGTGCATGCCTGGCGCCCTAGGGAGCCGCGCGGCACCGTGCTGGTCTGCCACGGCTACTTTGACCATGTGGGCCTGTACCGCCATATCATTGGTCATGTGCTGGAGCTGGGTTATGCGGTGCTGGCGTATGACCTGCCCGGCCATGGTCTCAGTTCTGGCCCCCAGGCGGTGATCGATGATTTTCGTACCTACCGGGATGTGCTCGAGCAATGTCTGGCGCTGGCGGATAACCACTTTCCCGGGCCCTGGCATGTAATCGCCCAGAGCACTGGCGGCGCCATCGTGATGGACTACCTGTTAAGTCGCGGTGACGGCGATGCCAACCCCTTTGAGCATGTGATCCTGCTGGCGCCACTGGTACGGCCGTTCAAGTGGTCGTCGGCGCGCTGGCTACATACGTTTATCCGTCCCTTTGCTCGCAGTATCAAACGGGTTTTCACCATCAACTCCAATGACCCGGATTTTCTGGATTTTCTTGAAAATCAGGATCCGCTCCAGGCGCGCCGGATGTCGGCGGTATGGGTATCCGCGCTGAAAAAATGGCTGCCGGGTTTTGAGAAGGCATCACGAATTAAGGTGTCGCCGGTGGTGATACAGGGGGACATGGATGAAACCGTCGACTGGCGTTATAACTTGAAGGTAATTCAGGAAAAATTCCAGGATCCGCATATTCATATGCTGCCAGGAGCGCGCCATCAGCTGGTTAACGAGGATGAGGGGTTTCGCCGGAAAATTTTCGCGATTATCGATCAATATCTCGACTGATTATCGATTTTACGCTTTGTTACTTGAGCTGTGACGCAAATTTCCCGATGGTAGCGTCACATATTGGCAATATGCCTTTTGATTGTTGTTTCAAGGAGACAAAGCATGGATAAGAAACTGATTCTGGCGATGACCGCCGGTGCCGCAATGATGAGTCAGGTAGCAGTAGCCGACCTGAACGCGGGTATCAACGCTGCTGTTAACGCCGAAGCGGATGCCAAAGCCACCGAGCAGTCTGTTCGTGATCAGCGTGATGCAGGCAAAGCCAAAGCCGAACAAATGAAGGAAGAGGCCAAGGCTCGCAAGGAAGCTGCCAAAGAGAAGGCTGAAGCAAAGAAAGAAGAAGCCAAGGCCAAGAAAGAAGCCATGAAGGAAGAGGCTGAAGCCAAAAAAGAAGCAGCCAAAGAGCGTGCTGAAGCAGAGCGCGAAGCTGCTGAAGACATGAAGGAAGCCGCCAAGGCCAACGCTGAAGCCGATGTTAATGCCAGTGCCGAAGTCAATGGCAACGGTGCCAAGGCTAACGCAAATGTGAATGCCAATGCCAAAGAGAACGCCAGCGAAAAAGCCTGGTTCAACTTCTGGGATTAAGTCATTCGCTTTGCGAAAAAAAAGGGCCGCAATTTGCGGCCTTTTTTATTGCTTGGAATACAGAATTTAATACTGATTGACGCTGCCGTTCTCGCCCACCAGCACCACGTCGGCAGGCCGTTTGGCAAACAGCCCATTGGTAACCACGCCGACAATATTATTGATTTTCTCTTCCATCTCGATGGGATTAAGAATATCCAGATTGTGCACGTCGAGAATGATGTTGCCGTTGTCGGTAACAAAGTCTTCCCGGTACTCTGGCTGACCACCCAGAGCGACCAGTTTACGAGCCACATGGGAGCGCGCCATGGGGATCACTTCCACCGGTAGCGGGAATTTCCCCAGCCGTTTTACTTGCTTGGACCCATCAACAATACAGATAAACTGTCGGGCCACAGCGGCGACAATTTTTTCGCGAGTCAGTGCGCCGCCACCGCCCTTGATCATTTCCCGATGGCCGTTTACTTCATCGGCGCCGTCCACATACACCGGCAAGCTGTCCACGTCGTTCAGTGACAACACCGGAATGCCGTGACTCTTGAGTCGTTCTGCGGTGGCGTCGGAGCTTGCCACGGCACCCTTGATGCGGTCTTTCAGGCTGGCCAGGCCGTCGATGAAGAAGTTGGCGGTGGAGCCGGTCCCCACGCCGATGACTTCGCCCTCGGGTACAAAGCGGAGCGCCGCCTCGGCGACCTGTTTTTTCAGCGCATCCTGGTCCATGAAATTGTCCTGTCGTGCGGGTAAAAGAAATGTGCGGGAATTATAGGGCAGGCGTGGCGATGACTCGACCCTGGAGAGTCCCGACCTATCGCATTTATCCCGGCCAGCCCCTAGACTAGACCCTTCTGCGCACCAAACACCAACCCGGAACTCCCCATGCTGGATAAATACGTCAAACGGATACTGCAATCCCGCGTCTACGACGTGGCGGTGGAAACCCCCATCCATGCGGCGCCGTTGATTTCCAAGCGTATTGGCAACCGGGTGTTGCTCAAGCGGGAAGACCTGCAGCCGGTGTTTTCCTTCAAGCTGCGCGGCGCCTATAACAAGCTTTGTCAGCTCAACGATGAGCAGCTTCAGCGCGGGGTGATCTGTGCCTCCGCCGGCAACCATGCTCAGGGGCTGGCGCTGGCAGCCAGTTCCATGGGTATCAAGGCTACCATCGTGATGCCGCGCACTACGCCGGACATCAAGGTGAACTCGGTGCGCAATCATGGTGGAAAGGCGGTGCTCTACGGCGACAGTTTCGATGAGGCTCTCGCTCATGCCCGCAAGCTGGAAGCGCGTGACAACCTGACCTTTGTGCACCCCTATGACGATCCGGATGTGATTGCCGGGCAGGGCACGGTCGGTATGGAAATCCTGCGTCAGCAAAGTCGCGACCTGGATGCCATCTTTATCCCTGTGGGCGGCGGGGGGCTGGCCGCCGGTGTGGCGGCCTATGTGAAATATGTGCGCCCGGATGTGAAAATCATCGCGGTAGAACCGGAAGATGCCGCCTGCCTGAAGGTGGCGCTTGAGAAAAATCGCCGTGCAATCCTGCCTGAGGTGGGGTTGTTTGCCGATGGCGTGGCGGTGAAACAGATTGGCAAGGAAACCTTCAAGATCCTGCGTCACCACGTGGATGAAGTGATTACCGCCACCACCGATGAAATCTGTGCGGCCATCAAGGATGCCTTCGAGGATACCCGGGCCATCTGCGAGCCCGCCGGCGCGTTGGCCCTGGCCGGTCTGAAGAACTGGGTAGCCAAACACCAGGTGGAAAACCAGACCCTGGTGGCGATTCAGAGTGGCGCCAATGTGAATTTCGACCGTCTGCGCCATGTGTCAGAGCGGGCGGAGCTGGGTGAACAGCGCGAGGCTATTCTGGCGGTGACCATTCCCGAACGCCCTGGTGCGTTTCGTGCTTTCTGCCAGGCCCTGGGTCGGCGTGGTATTACCGAGTTCAACTACCGTTACAGCGATGACCGGGATGCCAACATCTTTGTGGGCATCCAGCTGCGACCGGGCGGGGAAGCCCTTCAGGCCTTGATGGCAGACCTGGAGGAGCGTGGTTACCCAGTGGTGGATATGAGCGGCAACGAAATGGCCAAGTTGCACATCCGCCATATGGTAGGAGGGCATGCGCCACGCCAGGATATGCAGGAAAGGCTGTTCCGGGTGGAATTTCCCGAACGCCCCGGTGCCCTGATGAAGTTTCTCCAGTCCCTGGGAGAGAAGTGGAATATCAGCCTGTTCCATTACCGTAACCATGGCGCGGCCTATGGCCGGGTGTTGGTGGGCTTTCAGGTGGAGGCCGGGAAGTATTCCCGACTGCTTGCTGATCTCAAAAAGGTGCCTTATCCCATGGTCGAGGAAAGCGACAACCCGGCCTACCGCCTGTTTCTGGACTAATACTGAACTAAATAGCGGTGGTTCGGTCACTCCATGGCGACTTTGCTGGAAGGCCAGAATTGAAATAGTTGGCACAATCACTATTTGCGTTTAAAGCGGGTGTTTTTAGCCAGTTAATGGGCCTTTTTGTTAAGAAACGTCAGCAAAGCCGGCTAAGTGCTTGACTTTACATTGCGAAATGATCAAATTTTGACCCGGTTGGCATTTTACATTTTGTAATAGCTTTAAGGTGACACTCTTGTTACGACTTTCGGGTCGCTTTGAGTATTGCTGTACCGCTTTTTGGGGATAGAAAAATGAAGAAGAAGCCGGACGCCCTGGTGCTACTGGCTGTGATATTCGGCTTGGGCGTGCTGATCAGCAGCCTGACCTACGGCGGCAACGAAAACGATTACCAACGCTACGCAGATAGCGCCGGCGTTGTTGTCAGTCACATCCAGTAGTAACAGTCAGATCTACCGGTTGGTCCCACGGGGCTACCGGTAGCGTTCCCTCCGTAACCTTTTGAAAGTCATAACCCACCGCCACCAGTATGGGTCGCCTTGGCCTGCGCGCCAGCTCTGCCAGCGTGCGGTCGTAATACCCTCCCCCCATGCCTAGCCGATAGCCGCAGGCGTCAAACGCCACTGCAGGCAGCAGAATCACGTCCAGTGCCCACAACGCCCGACCCCGATAGTGGTGTGCCGGTTCGGCAATGCCGTAATGGTTGGGGTGCATGGGGTGGTGCCGCTGCCAGAGGCGAAACTGCAGGTGGCCACGGCGGATCGGGTCCAGGCGTGGCAGGTAGGTAGTGGCAAGCTGGAAGCGGTTGTGGTCGAGCCCGGGTAGCAGATCGAGCTCGCCGTCGTTGGCCAGATACAGCGCCAGATGGCGGGCCGGGCGATGGCCTAGTGCCTGATCCAGCTGAGCTCCGACACGGTGGCTGGCCCGGCGGCGCTGGCCAGGAGTCAGGGAGCGGCGTTGCTGTCGGAACTGGCGGCGCAGTTGCCGCCGCGTAGCTGCGGTCATGGGCTGGCCAATGCAGAAATAAAGGGTGCTTCCCGGTCCGCCGCTGCGGGTTTGACCCTTGAACCGCAGGTTCAAGGTGGAGGCAGCAACCCCACCTTCAGGCTTTCCGCTCAATAGGCGGACATGCACACAGGCAGGGCAATATTTGCCCCCGGGTATTACTTTATCGGCTCGGGGACATGACCCTCTGGCGAACGGGCCAGGAAGCACTCGGGTGCAGTATAACAGTGGTATCGGGGACAGGTCAGGACTTGACAGGGAAAGGATTTCGTTGGCCTTTACTCGGAGTCGCTGTAGGAGTTCCCTTCCAGGGGACGAACCACGCGTCAGCGTGGAAATCGCCCGCAGGGCGATCAGGGATGCCGGGGATCGACAGGTCTTTCCAGAAAGGAATGCGTGTTGGTCGGGGCTTTTCCTCGCCAAGGCTCGGTTCGCGCCTCAAGCCGCGCTCCTACAGGGGGGGTAGAAACGTGGAGGGAAGAGACTACAGCTTGCGGCGGGCGTCTTCGAAGGCCTGGATTTCGTCTTCCAGGCGAGTGAGCAGGGCCTGGACGCGGGCTTCGCTTTCGGAGTCTTCGGACACCGCCTTGCGGGCGTTGAGCAATTCGTGGCTCATGTTCAGGGCGGTCATGATGGCAATGCGTTCCAGGCCGATCACATTGGCATCGCGGACTTCACGCAGTTGTTTGTCCAGATAGCGGGCGGCGGCGAGCAGGTTGTCCTGCTCACCGGCCGGGCAGGCGACGCGATACTCCTTGTCCAGTAGATGAATTACCAGGGAGTTTTCGTTAGACATGGCCGAGGGCACCGCATTGGCTGTGGATCAGTGTCAGGCAGGATGTCACGCTCAGGACTCCTGCTCCAGGGATTTCAGACGCGAAATAATGGCTTCGACCTTGTTGCGAGCCACATCGTTTTTTTTCAGCAGTTGGGCCCGTTCTTCCACCAGCTTGGCCTCGCGTTCATGCAAGGACTGGTTTTCCTGACGCAGGCGCGCACTGATGCGCAGCAGGTCATCGACGCGGGCTTCCAGTTGCCGTAGTTGTTGTTCCGTCGTCATGGCAAAATGTACGCTGTTCGCCTAAGGTGTGGACCTTTCTCGGCCCGGCGTTCCCGTAGAGCCTGTTTATTGGCCCTCACCCTGCCGGTATTTTCCGGCAATGGCATTCCCACCCGGATTACAGGTTGTTTCAACTATAGGTGTGGGGTTTGCAAGGGTCAACGAAATTCAATAATGGTAGCCACTTAGCGCACATTATTCACGGGCTGCCTGAGAAGCTGTGCGGCGTCCGGACAGGAGCCGAGATAACCTTCCCATTCCCGCAAAACGGATAGAGTCATGTCCAACCCGATTGATTTTGAAGCCCTGGCCCAGGGCCTGGCTGCCGCCGGTGTGGCCCATTCCCCCAGTGAACTGCAAGGTGTCATGGCGGGGCTGCTGGCCACTGGCCATGGCGGTCACGATGAAGAAGTGATGGGCGTACTGGCGGCCCATACAGATATTGATGGTGGCTTTGACGGCGCTCTCTCGGTGGCACTGCTTTCATTGCGTGATCAGCTTCACGAAGGGTTCCAGGGTACCGGTCTCGATCTGGCGTTGTTGCTGCCCGGCGATGAAGAAGAGCTGGGCCTGCGTGTGGCGGCAGTGGCCCAGTGGTGCGAAGGCTTTCTGGTGGGGTTCGGTACCGGATCGGCCAACACCCATGACAAGGACCTGTCGCCGGGTATCCAGGAAGCCTTGTCCGACCTGGCAGCGATCAGTCAGGTGGCCACGCCGGACGATGACGGGGACGAGCAGGAAGATATGTTCGAGCAAGTGGCGGAGCATTGCCGGATGGCAGCACTGATGATTTACACTGAGCTGGTCATGCGCAACCAGGACAAGCCGGCACCAGCGCCGCAAACGCCACCTACCCGGCACTGAGAATCGCCGTTATCGCTGCCACTACCAAGGAGAGCTCTTGAGTATCAACCGTCAGGAATTCGATCGTCGCCGCCAGGAGCTGATGGGTATCATGGGGCCCAACAGCATTGCCATCCTGCCGGCTGCCCCGGAACGCACCCGTAATCGGGATGTGGAATACCCCTACCGGCAGAACAGCGATTTCTGGTACCTCACCGGTTTTGGCGAACCAGAAGCGATCATGGTGCTGCTGCCTGGCCGGGAGCACGGCGAGTATGTGCTGTTCTGCCGCGAGCGCGATCGGGCCATGGAAATCTGGAACGGCTACCGGGCTGGGCCGGATGGTGCGGTGAGCGACTTCGATGCGGATGATGCTTTTCCCATCGGGGACATCGACGAGATCCTGCCGGGCCTGATCGAAGGCCGTGAACGGGTCTATTACGACTTGGGCCACGATGCGGAATTCGACCGTCGCCTGATGGGCTGGGTTAACAGTATCCGTGAGCGGGTCCGTTCCGGTGCCCAGCCGCCCGGAGAGTTCGTTGCCCTGGCCCACCATCTGCACGACATGCGCCTGTTCAAGAGCGCCGCTGAAATCAAGTTGATGCGCCGCGCTGCCAGCATTTCCGCAGGTGCCCATGTGCGCGCCATGCAGGCGGTAAAACCGGGCATGATGGAATACCAGCTGGAAGCGGAATACATCCACGAATTCATGCGCAACGGCTCACGTAGTCCCGCCTACCCGAGTATTGTCGGTGGCGGTGCCAATGGCTGCATCCTCCACTACATCGAAAACAGCCAGAAGCTGAAAAGCGGCGACCTGGTGCTAGTGGATGCCGGTTGCGAGCTGGAGAACTATGCCTCGGACATCACTCGTACCTTCCCGGTGAGCGGTACCTTCAGCAAACCGCAGCAAGCCTTGTACGAACTGGTGCTGGCCAGCCAGCATGCGGCTATTGAGGCTACCCATCCGGACAATCACTGGAATGTCCCCCACGAAAAAGTGGTGCATATCCTCACCCAGGGTCTGCTGGATCTGGGACTGCTCAAAGGTGAATTCAACGAGGTGGTGGAAACCGAAGCTTACCGCCGCTTCTTCATGCATCGCACCGGTCACTGGCTGGGGCTGGATGTGCATGATGTGGGCGACTACCGGGTGCAGGAACAGTGGCGGCAACTGGAGCCGGGCATGGCGCTGACCGTGGAGCCTGGGCTGTATGTGGCGCCGGACGACGACAGTGTGGACGAACAGTGGCGCGGCATCGGTATCCGCATTGAGGATGATGTGGTGGTGACCAAAGACGGCTGTGATGTGCTTAGCCATGAAGTGCCGAAGGAAGTAGCGGATATCGAAGCGGTGATGAAAAAAGCTGTTAACAGTTGATAGTGAATAGTTAACAGCGAAAACCGGTGCTAATACGCTCCTGCAGATACCCCTTATATGGTTTCGGGAAAACCTGGATGACGGAACAGAGGCAAGACCCCATTCTTATCGTCGGCGGTGGCATGGCCGGGGCGTTGCTGGCCTTGTTGTTGCGGCATCACGGTGCGTCGGCGGTGACGCTGGTGGAAAGCCATCCTCTGACCCTGCCCGATGAACCGCCGCTGACGCCCAGCTTCGATGCGCGCAGCACCGCGCTGTCCGCCGGCACCCTGTCGGTACTGGATGAGTTGGGATTGGCCGAGGCCATTCGTGAACATGCCGCCGCTATCGATACCGTGCACGTATCTCGCCGCTCGCGACTCGGCATCACCCGCCTGCGCGCCCGCGAAGAAGGGGTGCCGGCGCTGGGGGCGGTGGTGGAAAACCGCTGGCTGGGTTTTGTGTTGTTGCGGGCCCTGTATGCGGATGCCGCTATCCAGGTGCTGGCACCGGAACGGCTTAGCGCCATTCGCCGTCTGGCAGATGGCTATGAGGCTACCCTGGAATCCGGCCGCACCCTGACCACGCCGTTGCTGATCGCTGCGGATGGTGCCAAGTCGCGTACCCGCGAATGGCTGGGAGTGAGCGCCCGGGACAGCGATACCGGCCACGATGCCATGATCGCCAACCTGTCACTGGCCAGTGACCACCAGGGTATTGCCTACGAGCGCTTTCTCAACGATGGGCCGTTGGCGCTGTTGCCGCTGCCGGACCGCCGTTTTGGCCTGGTCTGGACCGGCCCCCGTGATCCGGTGGATGCCTGGATGGAAATGGAGTCCGGTGCTTTGCTGGAGCAGTTGCAGCAGCAATGCCCGGCAGAGGCGCCCCGGATTACCGGCATCGGCGAACGTCAGCGTTACCCGCTGATACTCACCCATGCCTGTGCCCAGGCGGTGCCCTTCGGTGTGGTGGTAGGCAATGCCGCCCACACCCTGCACCCGGTGGCAGGCCAGGGTTTCAATCTGACCGTCCGCGATCTGGTTCAGCTGGCATGTACCGTGGGCGGCGCGTCGGCACCGGGAAAACTGTCCCTGTTGCAGCAATACGTGCAGCGCCGGGAGCAGGACCAGGCCCTGATCAGCCAGGCCTCGCGCTGGGTGCCGGAAATGTTCCGGGCCCAGCAACCGTTGTTTGCTCACAGCCGGCAGCTGGGGCTGGTGGCCATGGATATTCTGCCCGGCCTGCGGCAGGGGTTCGCGCGGCGGGCCATGGGGCTTTGAAAGGCAGTTAACAGTTAATAGTGAATAGTTAACAGCGAAAACCAGGCTACGGAGCTGCTGTAGGAACGGAGTGTAGCGGAGTAACGCACGTAGTTCCGTGCGGCCCGAGGCGTGAGCGAAGCGAATACGCCGCTTGAGGCGCGAAGAGCTTGCAGCTGCTTCGGCGTTTGATAAAGGCGGGCTGACAATGCAAACGCAGCAGCACGCGTTAAAGATCGTGGACATTCGCGCCTCAAGCGGCGCTCCTACATATCAACAGCGAGCATCGACCTTTGAAGAATGCGGCCATGACAGAACAGCCTGATTCCCAACATATCGTCATCGTCGGCGGTGGTATGACCGGGGGCTTGCTGGCGGTGTTGCTGGCGGAGCAGGGGCTGGATGTGACCGTGCTGGATGGGGCGCCGGCGCCGGTGATGCCCTCCGGTCCGGCCCAGTTGCGGGTGTCCACGCTCACTGAGGCCAGTTACTGGTTGCTGCAAAACAGCGGCGTCTGGGAGCATCTGGACATGAGCCGGGTGCAGCCCTACGACGCCATGCAGGTGTGGGATCAGGATGGCACCGGCGAAGTGCTGTTCCGTGCGGAAGAGGTGGGCGCGCAGTCCCTGGGCTGGCTATTGGAAAACGGTCACCTGGCGGCGGCGCTTTACCGGCGGGCGGCGGACTTTGCCAATCTGGACTGGCGCTGCAATGCAGCGGTGGACAGCGCCCGCCGTGAGGAAGGTGGCTGGCAGGTGCGCGCCGGGGACCAGAGCTGGCAGGCGGATCTGTTGGTGGGGGCCGATGGCGCCCGCTCCCGGGTGCGGGACTGGGCCGGTATCAGTGGCGGTGCCCGCGACAGTGGCCATCATGCGCTGGTGGCCACCATCTCTACTGCGCTGCCCCATGATGCCTGCGCTCGCCAGGTGTTCATGGAATCCGGGCCGTTGGCGCTGCTGCCGCTTTACAGTGACCCGCAGCAGGGTGAGCAGCGGCAGTGTTCCATTGTCTGGTCTGGCTGGCCGGAGCGTATTGCTCAACTGCGAGAAAAGGCGCCGGCGGATTTTGCTGCCGAACTGCAAGCGGGCGTCGGTGATGCGCTCGGCGAGGTGGCGCTGCTCAGCGACAGGGCGGTGTTCCCCATCCAGGAGCGACATGCCAGCAGCTATGTAGCAGCGGGCCTGGCGCTGGTGGGCGATGCCGCCCACGTGATTCATCCGCTGGCGGGGCAGGGCGTCAACCTGGGCCTGCTGGACGCGGCGGTGCTGGCGGAAGAGGTGGAGCGAGCCGTTGGCAGCGGGCGTTCCTGTGCGGACAGCGCGGCCCTTGCCCGATATCAGCGTCGGCGCCGCGGTGAGAACCTGATCATGCAGAATGCCATGCGCGGGTTTCAGCACTTGTTTGGCCAGCGAGCCCTGCCGGTGCGCTGGCTGCGCAACACAGGCATGCGCTGGGTCAATCAGGGCGGGCCGCTCAAGCGACTCTTTGCCAGCCAGGCCATGGGCCGCGGTGCGGATTTGCCGGCACGCGCAAGACCCCAATATCCGGGTGCGTGAGGTGCGCAAATCAGGCTAGAGCTTGGCATGAAATCCTGCCATACTTGCGCCTCAATTAAGAATCATTCTTGTTTCCTTGTGCATTTGATGGAGTCCTCTACTATGCGAGCCGTTGCGTTTCTGGCCGCCGCCGTTGTCATGCTTACCGGGCTGTGGGCCTGCTCCGAACCCGCCGCCGAAGAAGAACTGGTGGTCTATACCTCGCGGAATGACCATCTGATCAAGCCGGTATTCGATGCCTATACCGAAGCCACCGGAGTGAAAATCCGCTATATCACCGACAATGCCGCAGCCCTGACTGCCCGTTTGCAGGCGGAAGGTGAGCGCTCTCCAGCGGATATGCTGATCACCGTGGACGCCGGCAACCTCTGGAATGCGGCGGACAAAGACCTGCTGCAATCGTTGGAGTCTCCGGTACTGTCCGCCAATGTGCCGACGGAACTGACCGACCCGGAAAACCGCTGGTTCGGCCTGACCGTGCGGGCCCGCACCCTGGTGTATTCCACAGACCGGGTGGACCCAGCGGCACTGTCCAGCTACGAAGCGCTGGCGGAACCGGAATGGAAGGGCCGTCTGTGCCTGCGCACCTCCAAGAAGGTCTACAACCAGTCCCTGGTAGCAACCATGATCAAGCGCCTTGGCGAAGAAAAAACCGAGGAAATTGTGCGTGGCTGGGTGGCGAATCTGGCCACCGACGTGTTTTCCAACGACACCGCCCTGATGGAAGCCATCGTCGCCGGGCAATGTGATGTGGGCATCGTGAATACCTACTACTTTGGCCGCATGAAGCAGGACAATCCGCAGCTGCCCCTGTCCCTGTTCTGGGCCAACCAGCAAAGCAGCGGTGTCCACGTGAACATCTCCGGCGCCGGCATCACCCGCCATGCGCCGCACCCGCAAAAAGCCCGCGACCTGCTGGAATGGATGAGCCAACCGCAGGCCCAGAAACTGCTGGCCGACCGCAATATGGAATACCCGGTGAATGCCGCCGTGGAGCCTGCCGAGGAAGTGGCCTCCTGGGGGAAATTCACATCGGATGATCTGAACGTCAGTGTGGCCGGCGCCCTGCAGGTGGATGCCGTCAAACTGATGGATCGCGCCGGGTACCGCTAACCGGTGCGAACACGGGGAGCCCTTTCCGCCAGCGGTGCCAGCGTTCTGCTGCTGGCCTTGCTGGTGCTGGTGCCCATTGTGGTACTGCTGGCCGCCTGGCAGCAGGAGCAGTGGGCCACCTGGCAGCACCTGCTCGACACGGTGCTGTGGCGTCTGGTGGGCAATACCCTGTTCCTGATGGTGGGGGTAACCGCTGGGGTACTGCTGCTCGGGGTCTCCCTGGCCTGGTGTGTGGCCACTCTGGAATTCCCCGGGCGGCGCTGGCTGCAATGGGCGCTGTTGTTGCCCATGGCCATGCCAGCCTATGTGTTGGCCTTCGTGATGGTGGATCTGCTGGATTACGCCGGCCCCATCCAGACCTTCCTGCGCCAGTGGCTGCCGGTGTTGCCGGACTTCAGCGCCCGCCATCCCCTGTGGGTGGTGATCACTCTCTCCCTGGTGCTCTATCCCTATGTCTACATGCTCGCCCGGCTGGCCTTCGAGGCCCAGGGGCGGGCGGTGCTGGAACAGGCCCGTATCCTTGGTGATACGGCCTCGTCCGCCTTTTTCCGGGTCGCCCTGCCGATGGCACGCCCCGGCATCGCGGCGGGTCTGGCGCTGGCATTGATGGAAACCCTGGCCGACTTCGGTGCGGTGAGTATCTTCAACTTCGATACCTTTACCACGGCGATCTACAAGAGCTGGTACGGCCTGTTCAACTTGCAGGCCGCCGCCCAGCTTGCCTCCCTGTTGCTGCTGTTCGTGGTGGTGGCCCTGTGGCTGGAACGGCGCGGTCGCCGCCGCGCCCGCTACAGCGAAATCGGTGGTCGCCAGTCATTGCGCAGTCGTCCGCGGCTGGCCTGGGGCGTCACCCTGTTTGCCTTTGCGGTACTGTTCCTGGCCTTCCTGTTACCGGTGAGCCGCCTGCTGTACTGGGTCATCGACAACGGCCTGATGCAGGTGGATGGCCGTTTCCTCAACCTGATCTGGCGCACCTTCCTGCTCGGCACCATGGCGGCCCTGCTGGTGCTGTCGCTGGCCGGCTGGCTGGCCTGGGTGAAGCGGCACCAGTCGTCTCCAGCCGTGTCCGTGGCGGTGCGGCTGGCGACCCTGGGCTACGCCTTGCCGGGCTCGGTGCTGGCGGTGGGCATCATGATCAGCTTCAGCGCCGTGGAAGGCTGGCTGGCGGACCTGGGCGTGGGCATTGTGCTGGTCAGTACCCTGGCGGCCCTGTTGCTGGCCTATGTGGTGCGGTTTATGGCGGTGGGCTTCGGGCCGGTGGAGAACGCCCTGCAACAGGTGCGCCCCGGCCTGGTGGAAGCGGCCCGTATCCTGGGCGCCACGTCGGCGGAAGTGGGGCGCCGGGTCTATGTGCCGATGATGCTGCCCGGCCTGCTTACTGCCCTGCTGCTGGTGGGCATTGATGTGATGAAGGAGATGCCTGCCACCTTGCTGTTGCGCCCGTTCGGTTGGGATACCCTGGCCGTGCGCATCTATGAACTCACCGCCGAAGGGGAGTGGCAGCGTGCCGCCGCGCCCTCGTTGACCCTGGTACTGTTGGGTCTGGTGCCTGTCATTGTGCTCAGTCGCCGGCGCTAGCGGCGACTGGATGTTGTACGACCGTTCACAAAAAAGCAGTTTTCAAATAAGCATAAAGTGCTTTTTTCTTAGTCTCTTACTGATAATTTATTAGCCGGCACGACACTTGGTGAACAAGTGTGAACATTTATTTTGATAGTGTGATCCGGTCGCCGTTTTTCCCTCTCCGTGTGTTGGTACTTTCCCTCCTGTGGTTGACGAAATCTGAAAGTGACAGCCGTGCCAGACAATGGATGCCTGGCAGGTAATAACAACAAAGCCCGGCCGCGTCGTGACGGTGCCTGCCGGTGCACGGAGAAGCTCATGCCAACAGCAACCGCGTCTGCCGGGCAGTGCGCTGTCCTGTCCCTGTGTCCACGGACACTGATGATTGTCTTCGCTGCGGGGGTGATGACCCTGCTGGCCGCCTGTGGCGGTGACGCGGGTGATACCTCGTTTGATGAAAGCGGCGCCGGAGCGGTTTATTACAGCTACCCCTACGACGGCCAGCAGGCGGTGTCCCCCCATGCGCCCATGGTGCTGCGTTTTTCCGATCCGGTTGTGGTGGCGTCGGACAACGTGATCCTGTACGAATGCGCGGCGGCTGCCAGTCGCTGCGACGGCAGCAATCAGGTGGCGACGGTGCCGCTGGCGGCGCCGCACAGTACCGGCAATGGCCGGGGTGTGGTGCTGGCGCCGGAGGTTGGCTCGTTGAAAACCGGCACCACCTACTCGCTGGTGTTGAAAGATCTGCGTGTCGATGGCGATAGGGTCAGTCTGCCCAACGGTAGCCTGGCCTTTCGTACCCGGGTGGCCGGTCGTGGTCCGCTTCGCGATCTGGTGCCAGTCCCGGAGCTGGCGATCAGGGGCATCGTCCCGGATGGTGATTTGCCACTGGTGGATTTCTCCACGGTCAGAGTGCGATTCAACCAGCCACTGGACACGCAGACCGTCGCCCAAATCCGTGCCGGTGCTGGCGTTCCCGGTGCGCCTGGATCTGGCCTACCAGTACCAGAAACTGGAAGCCCGCACCTTTGATCTTTACGACCGTCGCTCCCCGTCTTTCCCGCAGCCCTACGAAAGCGTGGAAGCGGAAGGGGATGTGCACGTGTTTTCCGGCTCCATCACCCTGAAATTCTAGGAGATCGGCGATGAAAACAAGAAATCTATGGCTGGCCACCGCCGCCGCGACCCTGGCCGCTTGTGGCGGCGATGCCGGAGACACCCCGTCCATTGCCGGTTGGCAGCAGGCCGAGGTCTATTACAGCTACCCCTACGACGGGCAACAGAACCTGTCACCGAAGACGCCATTGGTGCTGCGTTTCTCCCACGCCATGGACGTGGATGCCAGCCACTTCACCTTGCTGCACTGCGGCCAGATGGGCGACGATTGCGAAGACACAGGAGACAACCATGTCGCGCTGAGCGCGCCCACGTCCCTGGCTGGCGGCAAGGGCGTTACGCTGCAGCCGCAGAGTCCGCTGCAGGCCTACAGCCATTACCGGCTGGTGATCGACGGCATTGAAACGGAGCAGGGCAGCCCGGTGTTCCCGGATGGTGGCCTGGACTTCGTCACCCGGCTCAGCGAGGACGGCCCCCTGTCCAGCCAGATGGCCACGCCGGATCTGGCCATCAGTCAGATCATTCCCGATGGCGACGCCCTGCCGTTCATGGATTTCTCCACCCTGCGGGTACGCTTCAATCAAATGCTCGACGCGGGCACCCTGAGGTATGGCGACACTGACAGTGGTGCCTCCGTGGAACTGGAGCACCAGGGCAACACCGTGCCTGCGGCGCTACTGGTCAAGGGCAATGCGGTCACCGTGGACCCGCTTCAGGACCTGACCCCGGGCCAGCAGTACACCCTGAAGTTCACCTCGTCGGTACGGGGTGTGGATCAGGCCCAGCTGACCAGCGGGTTCGAGCAGACCTGGACCGCACGGAACTCCATGCCCCGCGCCACCCTGGTGCAGGAGGCTCTCAGCGCCAGTGATGATCAGACCGACCCCTGCAATGCCCCGGATGCCCTGGTGGCCAAGCTCACCGGCGCCACCATGAACTGTGTGCCGGTGCAGTCCACCTTGCTGGGCAGCAAGGACGCCACCATGCAGGGCGGCGATGTGTTCGCCGAACTGGCGTTTCTGCCCAATTACCCGGAGGTCTCGCCGCTGCGGATTCCCCGCAACAGCCTGCTCACCGGCAGCAACATCGAAGTGAAAGTGGCCGGAGAAGTGAAGGCAGGCATCGAGACCGGCGCTATCGCCGTGACCTTCCTGTCTGACGCCTCCGGCTACCTGATGCCCAACCCTTACAGTGACGCCCATGAAGCGCCCAAGCAGGTGAAGCTGTATATGGATGTGTCGATGACGGCGGAAAACCCGCAAGCAAACGGTGCGCTCAGCCAGACGCTAATGCACGTGGAGTTGAACGGCATGGCGCTGGTGCAGGATGGCCGCATGGAAATCGATGCGGTGGGTATTGTGGAGCCCAAGGTGCTGGGGCAGGAGACCGCCTTCGGCCTGCTCAGCTTCCACATGAAGTCCTACGAGGATCAGGAAAACGCACCTGAGCCGGTGCCAGACCTGACCGCCCCGGTGCTGCAATCCATGGTACCCGCCGTGGATGGCAATGGCATGGCAATGAGTGCGCGTCCCGGTGATGCAGTGATCCTGAATTTCAGCGAACCGCTGGATAGCGCCACCTTGCTCTCCGGCACCAGTTTTGGTTTGCAGCAAAATGGTAGCTATGTGGACATCGATTGGTACCTGGATGGCGCCAGCCTGGTAATGCGACCGGTCCAGCCGCTGGCCTTTGGCGAAAGTTATACCGCCGTGGTGGAGGGTTCCGTGACGGATCTGGCTGGCAATGGGGTCAACCCGGTTAACCAGAGTTTCGAGCTGGCTAATCGTGTCGGTGATTTGCCGCCTCCTCGTGTGTTGGCCACTTACCCTGGTTTTCCATGCGCCAGCGACAAGGAGCATTGGGAGATCGAGTTCGGTAACCACGGTTTCTGTCAGGGCGGTAAAACCGAAGATGATCGTAATCCGGTGTCCAGCCTGCCTGCAGACCGGGCTATCCGGATTAACTTCACCCGAGATATCGCCGCTGACTCCGTGATTTTCGAGAACAGCACCGCCTGTGATGTGGGCAGTTTCCGGGTGGAGAAAGTGGAGCTGAACCCGGCGACAGGTACGCCGATGCGTTATGACGATGGCGAAAAGCGTAAGTATCGCTGTGAAGCCGGCGTCACCGGTTCACTGGACGTGGGGACGCGCAGCCTGGTCTTCACCCCGGATGAGCCCTGGGAAGAAGGGGTGTATTACCGCTATGCCTTGCAAAGCGTGAACGCGACCGGTGGCCAGTTGCCGGATGATTGCACCTCCGGCGAAGCCATTTGCGCTATTGATGGTAAACGCTTGCAGACCGCCATGTTGCGAGCCCCTGCCAACGACATGGGGGGGCCGGATATAGAGAACCACTTTATCGGGGCAGCGCCCAGAGCGTCGGTGTACCAGCCGCTGAAAAACCTGCCCACCGCCGATCTCAATGGTAATGGCCACTTTGATAGTGGTGAGCCGGGTTACGGAGGGGGTGAGCCCGGGGTGAATACCACGGATCTGATCCTCGACGGTTATGATGGAAAAGGGCTTTTGTACGACCCGGAGCTGTTGTGCGACGTGACGGAACAGTGCGACATCCATGTCACGGGTGCGCTGAATTCAGAAGTATTCGGCTCGGCGGTCTATACCGATCTGGAGACCGGTGAAGAGGTAATCGATCCCGCCACGAATGAACCCATGAAGGCGGTTCGTATTGGTTTGTACCCAACCATGATTCAGGCATCCTCGGTGACTCTGCTGGTGAAAATCCTGGGCTTCATTCCCAGTGAAACGCCAACGGAAACCCAGTTCATGCGCATGCGGTATCACTGTGTGCCCTGGCCGGACGATGCCGACAACTACTGTGGCAAACAGAACCCGGATGGCAGCTATGTCTACGATGAAATCGAGCGCCAGGGATTGATCCCCGGCTGGATTGTGCAGACCGACAATGGCCCGGAATTTCGTGCCAATGTGGATTTGTATCTGGATGCGCCTTACATGCATATCGTCGCCGGCGGATCACACAACCAGCATAGCTATCCGATTACCATGAAGCTTTCCGGGCCGGTCACGTTCCTGCCGGATGGCCGCATGGTGATCAACCAGGTCAATGCCAATATGATTCCGGTGAATGTGGTGCTGAGTGTGTTGCTGTCCAGCCCGGAGATCTACCTGAAGATCCCGGTGGGTGGCGTCAAACTCCAGTACCTGGGTGAGCCCATCAAGCAATAACGGATGTTTGTGTTTTTACAGCCGGCCTTTGGGCCGGCTTTTTTATGCCTGTTGCACAGGCGTTCGGGCTGGCTGCCGTAATCGGCCTGCTACCTTTTCGGCCCGGTAACCGACTTCACCACTGGCCGCTCCCCGTTACAGATCCATAACACTTCGCTGCATATCCCGCCCTTGCGCGTACCTTTCTCAACCAATCCCAACCTTTTCTCAACGGCTGTAGCACGGGTGTTTTGTTTTACTTATTGCATATACACAGGGGGGGATAGCGAGAGGCTGCATAGTCTTCACGCGTTGTTCTCCCTACGCCTGAGACTGTAAACCTTGGGCGAAAAACCGAATAACAAACGCCGGAGACGCGCTATGACAACCAAGAACCTGTCCCTCTGGGGGGCTGCTGCGATTATCTCAACTGCCTTGTCCAGTCCTGTTTATGCCGCTATGGGCAATACGGCCAGCACCTATGGCCTGTTGCCGACGGATGTGGGGACCGCTCAGGCGCTGTCCATGTTTAACACTCAGGCGTCCGCGCTGTACTACAACCCAGCCTATCTTACCCAGGATCCTCGTGGTGAGCTGACTGTGGGCATGCTGCATGGTGAGCAAGAGCTTAGGGCCGTGAGCCAGGGTAACCCCAGCGGTGGAGCACCGGCGGTTATTCGTGACGGAGATGTATTGAATGACACAGATTCCCAGCAGTTCATTCTTGCGCTGAAAACTGATCTCACCGATTTGACTAAAGCTGGGCATCCAATTTATTTCGCCATCATTGCCGGGGTGGAAAAATATGGCGATGAACTCCTGGCCTTCGATTCTCAGACATCAGAGGAAGGGCAGTTTCTGAATTATGGTCGACAGCCTCTTTTCCTGAACCTCGGTGGTGGCCTTGAGTTGCTTAATGGTGTGACTGCTGGTGCCTCCGCGCATGTCGCTTTGCGTGCGGATGCAAAGTTGGTGGCCAGTGCGGATTTAGCGGGTAATACACAGTATGAAGAGTTAAACGTCTCGGCTAAACCCGTTATTCGGCCAGTACTGTCGATGAACTTTGAATGGGACAAAGTGTTCTGCGGCAAGGAAGATTGCGGGGTGTTGACTGGCTTGGAAACTGCATTTGCATTCCGTGGTCACACAGAAGCGCGCACTTCTGTGGATGCCAATTTGACTATTCCTGGAACCGTCATCGATCCAGGTATTGGGGTTTTGATCGATACGATTGATTCCTATCAGCCTGATATTTTTAGTGCGGGTATTCTTTACCATTTCACCGATAACTTCCGTGCGGCCGTGACGGTGGAGCAGCAGAACTGGAAAGACCTAGAGGGTGAGCTGGCCCGTGACACCATCAAAGATCAAGCTTTTGCTACCTTCAAGGATATTGTGGTTCCCCGTGTTGGTGCCGAGTGGACGGTGAATAAAAATGTGATCCTGTCTGCCGGTGTGGCTTATCAGGAAAGCCCGCTGGAAAGCATTCAAACGCCGGGCGTTAACTACCTGGATAGCGACAAAATTATCGCCGGGCTAGGCAGCTCGCTGATTATTCATAATCCGCCGATCTTGGCGTACCCAGTGCGTCTGGATTTCGGTTACCAGTTCCAGAAACTGGAAGAGCGTGATTTCGAGCTGACCACCACCCGCCCCGGCGTGGCCAATCCCTATGAAGTCGTGACGGCCGATGGCGATGTCCATGTGTTTTCCGGCTCTATCACGCTGAAGTTCTAACGGAGGTGCCCCATGAAAAATAACAAACTGGCTCTCACCGCACTGGCTGCCGCACTGGCCGCCGGTTGTGGCGGCAGCGACGATAGTGTGAGTTTCAATACTCCCACGTTTGATGCCCGCAATCTGCACTACACCTATCCGCTGGATGATCAGCAGCAAGTCGCTCCACGCGCGATTATTGCTTTGCAGTTCAGTCATGAAGTGACAGCGGATGATAGCAATTTCACAGTGACCGGGCCGGATAATGAAACGGTACCGTTTACCCTGGCGTCTGTGGCCGACGGCCTTGGTGTAGTGCTGACCCCCGACGATGCTCTGAAGCCGGCATCCGAGTACAAGGTGGTCATGAATGGCGTCACCGTGTTGGGTGAAACCACCACGTTCAAGGATGGCACGCTGAACTTCACCACCCGTGCGGCACTGGAAGGCCCCATTGAAACCCAGAAGACCGCCGCCAGCTTCGAAGTGGAGTCCATCTTCCCGGATGACGAGCAGTTCGATAGCATGGACTTCTCCTCGTTCCGCCTGCGCACCACTCACCCGATCGATGCGTCTACCGCTGTCTACGGAGACACCATCAGTTTGATGAACAATGGCGAGGTGGTGCCCGCCTTGCTGCTGGTCGGGCGGTCCTCCATCACGGTGGATCCGCTGGAAGACATGACGCCCGGCGACACCTATGAGCTGAGTGTCAACGGTGTGAAAAGTCAGCTGGGTGAAGATATTGCTGCCTATTCGCATTCCACCGTCCCACAGGACACGACCTCGCCCACCACCGGTGAGCGTGCGGTACTGGTAACCGAAGTGCCGCCGGCGGATAACGACTTGGGTTGCCTGGACGAAAACGTGCGGGTGTCCGAGTTGACGGGCCAGCCGATTAACTGTGTCCCGGTTATCGGTACCCTGTTGCAGGATCAAACTGTGTCCAAGCAGTCCGGCGACGTCTATGCCGAACTCGCGTTTGCCCCTAACTTTCCTGAGGTGACGCCTCTGCGGGTTAAGCGCGGTGGTTTGTTGGTAGGGGATGCACTGGAAGTCTTCATTGGCGGGGAAGTGCCCGTGGGCTTTGATTCCGGTGCGGTGACCGTGGAGATTATTTCGGATGCTACCGGTTATCTGTTTCCCAACCCCAACGCGGAAAGTGACGATGCACCTAAGCAGCTACGGTTGTTCATGGACGTGGCCACTTCCACCGCTGATGCGCGAGCTAACGGCGCCTTTACCCAGAACCTGATGCATTTGGAGCTGGTGGGCACCGGGCTGATTGAGGATGGCCGGCTTAACGTTGATGCCATTACCGTGGTTGAGCCACGCGTGTTGGGTGTGGAGAGCAGCTATGGTGTGCTGAGCTTCCGTATGGAGTCTTATCAGGATCAAGAGAACGCACCGCTACAACCGGTGGATGCGATCAACCCGTTTGTGCCGGTTCTTGATGGCGACAACGGCCAGGAGCTTGCTTGGCAGCCAGGTAACGTGGCCGATCGCATGGAGCCGGGCGACCCCATTGTGATTCACTTCAATGAAGCGTTGGATCCTCTGACCATTAAGGCTGGCGACTCTTTGCAGCTAACCAAAGGTGGCTTGCCTGAACCGTTCCAATGGGAGCTGCGCGGTAATGCAGTGGTTATTATGCCGGAATCACCGGTGGAATATGGCGTGGAATACGCTGTGACCACTACGCCGGCGATCAAAGATCTGGCCGGTAATGCCTTGCAGGTGCTTGACTCGCTGCAAGGGGGAAGCACGCTTGCCTTCACGTTGCCCGAGTATGTCACTGACGATGGTGGTGATGTGCGTCGCGGTCCCTTTGCGGCCACAGTCTATCCAGGTTTCCCCTGTGCGAGCTCACCCGCCAGCCAGGCGGAAATTGATGCCGATACCCAAGGTGTATGCGTCTCCTCCAGCCCTGAAAGTGACCAGGTCGAAGTGGATGAGTTGCCGATTGTGACGTTGCCATCCAATCGCTCTATCAAAGTGCGCTTCTCCCAGAACATGGATCCCGCCACGATTACTTTCGGCGACACTCTGCTGGTGCAAAAAGACAATGCTGGCAGCTGGGAGGATGTGGACGGTGAGCTGACACTGGAACCCCGTGCGCTGATCTTCACGCCCGAGCAAGCTTGGGAAGAAGGCTCACTGTACCGCTATGTGCTGGCTTCCAACGGCGGCGGCTCGGGCTGTGCGGGCATGTGCTCGACGGACGGATTGCCGCTGCAGACCGCCCTGTTGGAGGGCAGTGGCATGCAGGAAGGTGGCCCTGACATGGAGATCCTGTTCCGCGGTGGCGTATCGTCCGACACCATCTTCCAGGAATTGGCTAACCTGCCCAGCGTGGACGTAAACAACAATTTCCAGATCGACGCGGGTGAGCCGCGCGTTACAGGCGATGTGATTGATCCGCTGGATACACCGGCCAATGCCACCCTGATTTTGCCCCGTGATGGTGGCGGTGAAGGCTTGGTGACGACGGCGAATACCGGTTGTGGGTACGACGGTGTGCCGCCGTATTCAATGGACGATCAATCCCAGTGTGATAGTGATCGTATCCTCTACATCAGTGGGTTGCTGAATACGGAAATCCTGGACTTCGATCCGGAAGAGCAAGGTGTCCCGGTGGTGATCTACCCGACCACGGTGGCGCTGACCAATCTGGATGCCACCGCGGTGGTGGGGCTGAATCTGAACGTTCTGAATGACGATAGCACGCTGGATTCCATCCCTATTCTTGGCCCTATTCTGGGTGATGTATTGCAGTTAACCCTTGGGCTGGTGGATGACATTGTGTCGGGGTTGATTGGCCAATTCGGTGGCGAAGGCGTGTTGGACAGCTTGCTGTCTGTGGTTGACGATGTGGGCTTGGTGCCGATCGCAACCGCAACCGGCCCCAATGTTATGCGGGTTCGCTATGACATGGATGATCAAGGTAACCGAACGGTGCCGCCGGTAGGGTATATCGTCGAGACCCCGGATGGCCCGGTCTTCCAGATCACGTTTGATTTGCTGTTCGATGCCCCTGAGCTGAGCTTGCCGCTGGGCCTGCAGCACAACGCGAAAGGCTTGCCGATTGATAATGTGGTGTTGGAGGGGCCCCTGGACTTCCTACCCGATGGGCGCCTGTTTATCGGTTTGCAAAGCCAAGGGCCGTTAAATGTAGACTTGGATATTACCTTGGCGAGTCTGCCTGGCGGGAAGGTGAAACTGGTGATCCCGCCGGGTGGCATTAACCTGAGCTACCAGAGCGCGTCCATCCAGTAACCGATCGCGTTTCAACCCTCTTACTGCGCCCCGCTTGTCGGGGCGCAGCTATATCTGCTGGTCTGCCAGCGTTACCGCTCGCCCCGCCTCCTTTCTGATTTGTCCATATTGGCACTTACGTGCTCGAACTCACCGGGTAATGCTCTGTCTACCCCGTCACTGTTTAAAATAATTTTACGGTTTGCCGGCGTGATTGACGTCAAATAACGCTTTTTACCTATGTGAGTGCCTGTTCACTTTTGCATAGGGTGAGCCCCCCCTCCGTCGCCTTCTCGGCGACAGACAACGTAAAAGCAACAAGAAAACAGTGTAGGAGTACAACAAATGACTGTGTCTTTTTCGGGACGTGTCGCTGCCGTTGTCGGTGGTGTGTTGGTGCAATCTGTAGCCTTGGGCAGTATGGGTAATATCGGCACCACCTATGGTGTGCTGCCCTCGGATATTGCTTCCGCACAGGCGCTCAGCCTGTTCAACGATCAAGTTTCTGCCACCTATTACAATCCAGCCGCCTTGGCCAAGGACTCCCGTGGTGAACTCACCACAGGGTTGATGCACGCCGAACATGAACTGCGTGCCCAAAGCCTGGGCGGTGCAGACGCGCCGATCCGCAACGGTGATGTGCTGCAGGATTCTCCGTCCCAGCAAGTGCTGCTGGGCATGAAAACCGACCTGACCTCGCTCACCCAGTACAACCACCCGATTTATTTAGGCTTGATGCTGGGGGTGGAAAAATACGGTGAAGAAATGCTGGCGTTTGATTCCTCGACCTCCCAGCAGGGTCAGTATTTTGAATACGGCCGCCAGCCGCTGTTTCTTAATTTGGGTGGTGCCACTCAGCTATGGCGCGGTATTGATGTGGGGGCCACAGCGCGAATTACTCTGCATGCAGCGGCGGATCTGTCCGCCACCACGGACCTGGCCGGCAACACCCAGTACGAAGAGCTGGATGTCTCCGCCAAACCGTCCATTCGCCCGATCTTTGGCATCAACATGGACTGGGGCGAGACTTTCTGCGGTGAAGGCGATGACTGCTGGTTCAATGGCCTGGAAACCGCTTTTTCCTATCGCGGTTACTCCAACACCCAAACCGAAGTGAACGCCAATGCGGTGATTCCCGGCGTCATTCCCAACCCAGGCCTGATGCTCAACATCAATACCCTGGATTCCTACCAGCCCAATATTCTCGCCGGTGGTGTGCAGTATCAGGCGGGTCGGTGGCGCACCGGGGTGACCATCGAATGGCAGGAATGGTCTGCCCTGGAAGAGGAGCTGGAGAAAGACACCATCAAGGATCAGGCGGTCAGTGGCCAGCCTGGGCAGCTTACCTTTCAGGATGTGATCATCCCGCGCATTGGTACCGAGTTTCGTCTAAACGAGAATTTCTCGTTTACCGGTGGGGTGGCCTATAGCGAATCGCCACTGGAATCCAATGCCTCGGTGGATGTGAACTACCTGGATACGGATAAATGGATCATCGGCCTGGGTGTCACCGCGAAATACAAGAAAACCCGCTTCCTGGCTTTCCCGGTGCGTTTCGATCTGGCCTATCAGCACCAAATTCTGGAAGACCGCACCTTCGATATTTACGACACCCGGTCCGCCGTCTACCCGCAGCCCAGCGAGCAGGTGGAAGCCAGTGGTGAGGTGAATGTGGTTAGCGGCTCCATCACCCTGAAATTTTAAGCCCAGGAGGCAAACACAATGATGCGAACGAGCGTACTTTTCGCTGCCGCACTGGTGCTCACCGCCTGCGGTGGTGGTGGCAGTGAGCAGACCGTGGATTACAGTGGCCGCAACAGCGGGCAGGTGTTCTACAGCTACCCGGCAGACCAGCAGGAACAGATATCCGTGCACGCGCCATTGGTGGTGCAGTTCTCCGAAGCACCGGGTCTGGCCTTGTCGGATATCACCCTTACCGGCCCGGACGGTGCTGTCGACGTGGACATGAGCGAGGCCGATCAGGGCCGCTCCGTGGTCATCACGCCGCGCCTGCCGCTGGCCTTCAACAGCGACTACACCCTGAGCCTGAACGGCATCGACCTGGACGGTTTCAGTGACGGCACCCTGAACTTCACCACCGGCTCGGCTGATAAGGGACCGCAAGATCAGCAGCAAAACGCCGATGAGCTGGTGATCAGCCGGCAAATGCCGTCCGGCGATGGCGACCAGCCCTTCATGGACTTTTCCACCGTCCACCTGCAGTTCTCGCAGCCGCTGGACCGAGCCACCGTGGACGACACCACTGTCAGCCTCAATGACAATACGGGCAACCCGGTGGATGCCACCCTGCTGGTGAGCGGCACCCGGCTGACCCTGGACCCGAAGGACGATCTGAGCCCAGGCGTGGCCTATACCCTGGCACTGGACGCCGGGCTGACCAGTGAAACCGGTGTTGCCTACAGCGGGGAAAGCAGTATTACCCTGACCCCGCAGGACTCCACCCCGCGGGAAACCTTGGTGCTTGAAGCCATGGCCGCGGACCCTACCAAGGCCTGTGGTGAGGACGGCGTTATGCTGTCGCCGCTCAGTGGCGAGCCGATCAATTGTGTGCCGCTGATTGCCAAGCTGTTGGGTGACACTACGGTGTCCAAATTGTCCGGTAACGTGTTTGCAGAACTGGCCTTCGTGCCCGACTTCCCGGGCGCCACGCCACTGCGCATCAGCAAAGGTTCGCTGCTCAAAGGCGAGCCGCTGGAAGTGCTAATTGGCGGCCAGCTGCCGGCGGGCTTCGATTCCGGTGATGTTACCGTCAGCTTCCTGTCCGATGCCTCCGGCACCCTGTCGCCAGCGCCTTACAGCGCCAGCCCGGAAGCCCCGCGGCGAGTACAGCTGACCCTGGATCTGGCTTTCTCCACCGCAGATTCCCGCGCCAACGGCGCCTTCACCCAAACTCTGCTGCAAGTGGAGTTGGTGGGGCGCGCCATTGTGGTCGACGGCCGTATGGTGATTGACGCTATCGGGGTGATCGAGCCGGAAGTGTTAGGCGTGGAAACCGCTTACGGCGTGTTGAGCTTCCACATGGAATCCTACGCAGACCAGACCACCGCACCAGAGCCTGAAGTCGATATTACTGGCCCCAGCCTGCAAAGCTGGCAGCCCGGCGATTTCGCCGACCGCTTCCGTCCCGGCGATCCGGTGGTGCTGAACTTCGATGAAACCCCGAACCAGGACACCATCGTTCCGGGGTCCACCGTTTCTATCGCCCGGCAGGGCACAGACGTGCCGTTTCAGTGGCACCTGGATGGCGCGTCACTGGTGCTAACACCGAATGACCCGCTGGACTTTGGTACGGACTATCAAGTGGTGTTCACCGATGGCGTGCAGGACCTGAGCGGTAACCCGGCGAACCCGGGAACCCTCGACTTCGCCATGCCGGACGCGACGACGAGCAGTCCACGCACACCGTATACCACCACCGTGTATCCGGGCTTCCCCTGCGGCATTTATTCCGGTACGGAAGACCTGGCTAACGGTATTCAGGGTGAGTGCGCCAGTGCCTATCAAAATGATGCCGGTGACAGCTTGCCGGTGCCCACGCTGCCAGCCAACCGACCCATCGAGGTGCAGTTCTCACGGAATATGGCGGCCGACAGCATGGTGCTTGGCACCACCTGTGGGCAAGGCAGCGTGCGGGTGGAGAAAATTGATACGGCCGGCAACTGCCTGGAAACCGTGCCTGCTCACCTGAGCATGGAAACTCGCAAGCTGACCATTACTCCTCAACAGCCCTGGGAAAATGGTGTGTTGTACCGCTATGTGCTTACGTCCCATGAGCAGGCAGGTTGCGCCGGTGAGGTAATCTGTTCGCAAGATGACATGCCTTTGCAGACCGCACAGTTGCTGGGCCCGGATGCGGATAAAGGCGGGCCGGATATGGCGATTGCGTTCACAGGAGCCGCGGCCACCGACAATGTGTTGTTGCCGCTGCGTAACCTGCCCAAGGCGGATGTGAATGCCAACTTCGCGCTGGAAGATACCGAAATCAAAGCGCAGGAAACGCCGCCGGGCAGTGGGGAGTACCCGACGCCCACTAATGCGGCAAAACTGGCGGTGACGGATACCGGCGGGATTGCCACTGCGGCAAACATTGGCTGCGATATCAACGAAACCTGTCCGGCGGATAAATTCACCTATCTCAACGGCGGTATCAACGCGGATATTGTGGGCTGGAGCGAAGTTGAACAGGCGGTGGAAGTGACGCTGTACCCACCGGTGCTGATCACAACCAACACCGACGTCTACGCACAGATTGCCGGTCTGGTAAGCCCGAACGTGCCCACCGAACCGTTGGTGATGCGTGGCCGCTACGATGCCGATGGCAATGGCAATCGGACACAACCGCTAACGGGCTGGATCCGCTACGACGCCGCTGAAGATCAGCTGATGTTCGACACTACGCTGGATTTGCTGCTCGATGCGCCGGAAATGGAGGCGCCGCTGGGTCTGCCATTCAACCTGCACAGTTACCCGCTGGATGACCTCCAGTTGTCCGGTCCGGTGGATTTCCTCCCCGATGGCCGTCTGGTCATCGGTTTGCTGAGCTTGGCGGAGCAGAACATCGACGTGCGTATTGGCGGGGCATTGGCCACCATCGACCTGCAGATCCCTGCTGGCGGGGTGAACCTTACCTTCCAGAGCGGGTCCATCAAGAAACCGCAGTAAGTCATCGTCGACGACGGCGATCATCAAGCCGGCCTGCGGGCCGGCTTTTTTGTGGTTCATTGCGGATTAGAATGAGTAACACGCTTCTGGCTGCTTGATGGGTTTATCGCGAGTACCCCGCATTTTGCCAAACGCACGATGCCGGATGCCCGAGGAAACATCCCATAGCCTGAATGGTTGTCGCTATTCGGCCCCTCTTTTGAGGGATGCCCAGGTTTTCAGGTTTTGAATGCAAGCGTCTGTCGTCGGGCATCCGGCGTCAAGCGGTTGTCAGGGCTAAGCAAAGAGATAACCCCTGAAATCCGCTTATCACTCAATGTCGCGATGAACCTTTTTGTGGATACGGATTCCCGGCCCAGCCTATGCCGCTCGGCCCCGTGTCGATATAATTCCCCACTCACTCGTTCCATGGTGCTTTTTATGGCTCACCGCACAGCTTTATACGACGCCCATCTCGCCGCTGGCGGCAAGATGGTGGACTTCGGCGGCTGGGATATGCCGATCAATTATGGCTCCCAGATCGAGGAGCATCACGCCGTGCGTCAAAATGCCGGGGTGTTTGATGTCTCCCACATGACCGTGGTGGATATTGCCGGCGCTGGTGCCCGTGATTACCTGCGTCAGCTGCTGGCCAACGATGTGGACCGCATTGACCCGGGCCGCGCCCTGTATACCGGCATGCTTAACGACAATGGCGGCGTGATCGACGACCTTATCGTCTACAAGCAGGACAATGGCTACCGACTGGTGGTAAATTGCGCGACCCGCGAGACCGACCTGGACTGGATGGGAAAGCAGGCTGGCGGTTTTGCCGTGGATATTCACGAGCGCCCGGAACTGGCCATGCTGGCCATCCAGGGGCCGAAGGCCCGTGAAACGCTTGCGGGGCTGCTCAGCGGCGCCCGTGCCGAGGCGGTTAACAGCCTGAAAATTTTTGCTTTCGCGCAAGACGGTGACTGGATGATCGCCCGCACCGGCTACACCGGCGAAGATGGCGTGGAAATCATGTTGCCCAACGCGGATGCAGTGGCGTTGTGGGGGCAGTTGCTCGAGGCCGGCGTATCGCCCATTGGCCTGGGTGCCCGTGACACCCTACGCCTGGAAGCAGGCCTAAATTTGTATGGCAACGACATGGATAACACCATCACGCCGTGGGAAGCCAACATGGGGTGGACAGTGATGGTGAACGACCGGGAATTTATCGGTCGCCAGCCATTGTTGAATCAGAAGAAAAATGGCCATGCCGAGCAGGTGGGCCTGATCCTGGAAGGCAAGGGTGTATTGCGCGCCCACCAGAAAGTATTGATGCCCAATGGCGAAGAAGGGGAAATCACCAGCGGTACCTTCTCGCCCACACTGGGGAAATCCATCGCCCTGGCGCGGTTGCCCGCTGGCGCCACCGGCAAGGTCGATGTGGAAATCCGCAACAAACGCCAGGTCGCCCAAGTGGTCAAGCCGCCGTTCGTGCGTAATGGCGAGGTCGTGTACAAAGAGCTGTAAGTTCCACAACGGTAATCGAAACCTGCTGTAGGAGCTTGCTTGCAAGCGAACCTGCTCGCGGTACCCTCGGGGGAATTCGCTTGCAAGCAAGCTCCTGCGAAAACACATTTACTATTTCAGCGTGCATGCGTGAAGCGTGTCGCGTGCAAGCGACTCTTAACAGGAGAAAACAATGAGCGAGATTCCAGCCGAGCTGCGTTATGCCGCCAGCCACGAATGGGCCAAGGTAGAAGACGGTGTTGCCACCGTTGGTATCAGTGACCACGCTCAGGATGCCATGGGCGATCTGGTCTATGTGGAACTGCCGGAAGTGGGCCAGGTGGTGGCCGCCGGTGATGAAACCGGTGTGGTGGAATCCGTGAAAGCGGCCTCCGACATCTACAGCCCGGTGTCCGGTGAAATCGTTGAAATCAACGAAGCACTGGAAGACGAGCCGGAGCTGGTCAACAACGTTCCCTATGAAGGCGGCTGGTTGTTCAAAGTGCAGCTGACCGACGAAGGCGAGCTGGACAACCTGCTCACCGCCGACCAGTACCAGGCGCAGATCGATAGCGAATAACGGCATTACCGTTATTCGCAGCTGCGAGCTTCTAGCTACTAGCTGCGAGTAAAAGATTTTTCTCGTAGCTCGAAGCTCGTGGCTCGTAGCTGATCCTCAACACGTTTTCAGTGCTGAGGAATGCAAAGCCAACACCCAACCTATCCAGGTAGCCCCCATGCCCTACATCCCCCATACCCCCGATGACGTTCGTGCCATGCTCGACGCCATTGGCGCCGACAGCATCGAAGATTTGTTCGATGAGATTCCTGCGCACCTGAAAGCCGCTGGCAAGCTCGATGCCTTGCCTGAAGGCCTGAGCGAAATGGAAGTGACCCGGCTGATGAGTGACCGCGCTGCCCAGGATGCCGGCGCGGTCAGTTTCATCGGTGCCGGTGCTTACCAGCACCACGTGCCGGCGGCGGTATGGGAAATTGCCACTCGGGGTGAGTTTTACACGGCGTACACCCCGTACCAGGCGGAGGCCAGCCAAGGCACCCTGCAGGTGATCTACGAATTCCAGACCCTGATGACTCGCCTCACCGGCATGGACGTGAGCAATGCCTCCGTCTACGACGGTGCTTCCGGTCTGGCCGAAGCGGTGCTGATGAGCCTGCGTGCCAATCGCAAGAGCAAGTCCCGCAAGGTGCTGGTGCCCACTGCCTTGAACCCGCGTTACACCAGCGCCACCCAGGCCATCGTGGAAAACCAGGACGTGGCGCTGCAAAGGGTCGGGTTTGATGCCGCTACCGGGCAGACCCCGCTGGATGCCCTGAAAGACTTTGAAGGCGAAGACTACGCCGCACTGGTGATCAGCCAGCCCAACTTCTTCGGTTCACTGGAAGAAGTGGACGCGCTCACCGACTGGGCCCATGCCAACAAGATGCTGGTCATCGGTGTGGTGAACCCCACTTCTTTGGCGCTGCTGACGCCTCCCGGTGAATGGGGCACAGAGGGTGCGGATATCGTTGTGGGTGAAGGGCAGCCGCTGGGTGTGCCGTTGTCCTCCGGTGGTCCGTACTTCGGCTTCATGTGCTGCAAGCAAAAACACGTTCGGCAAATGCCGGGCCGGATCATCGGCCGCACCGTGGATATGGAAGGCAAGCAGGGTTTCACCCTGACATTGCAGGCCCGCGAACAACACATTCGTCGCTCCAAGGCCACCAGTAACATCTGTACCAACCAGGGCCTGGCCATGACCGCGGCGACCATTTATACCTCCCTGCTTGGGCCGGACGGCCTCGGCAATGTGGCGGCCCACTGCCATGCCAACACCCAGGCACTGGCCGACAAGCTCACCGCCATCGACGGCGTTGAGCGTGCCTTCACCGCGCCCACCTTCCACGAAGTGGTGCTCACCCTGCCGAAACCGGCGGATCAGGTGCTGGCGGCCCTGGCCGAGAAAGACGTGCTGGGCGGTGTGAGCCTGGCCGGCGACTACGACATGAACAGTGCGATCCTGGTGAACGCCACCGAAGTCCATTCCGAGCAGGATTTGCAGCTGTTCGAACAAGCACTGAAGAGTGTCCTCAACGAATGGAGGGAAATGGCATGAGCGAGACACAACTGATCTTCCAACTGTCTCACCCGGGTCGTAGCGCCACCTCTCAAGCGCCTAAAGCGTTGAGTGACGACAAGCTGTCCGCCATTCCTGCGCACCTGCGTCGCAAGGAAAAGCCGGGCCTGCCGGAAGTGTCTGAAATGCAGGTGGTGCGCCACTACACCAACCTGTCCAGCAAGAACTTCGCCATCGACAAGCAGTTCTATCCGCTGGGTTCGTGCACCATGAAGTACAACCCCCGTGGCGCCAACCGTGCCGCCATGCTGCCGGGCTTTTTGAACCGCCACCCGCTGGCGCCGGAAAGCCACAGCCAGGGTTTCCTCAGCTGCATGTTCGAACTGCAGAACTTCCTGAAAGAAGTCACCGGCATGAAGGGCGTATCCCTCGCCCCCATGGCCGGGGCCCAGGGTGAGTTTGCCGGCGTGGCCATGATCCGTGCCTACCACGATGCCCGTGGCGACGATCAGCGTACTGAAATCCTGATCCCCAACGCCGCCCACGGCACTAACCCGGCCACCGCCGTCATGTGTGGCTACAAGGTCCGTGAAGTGCCGGTCGGCCCGGATGGCGACGTGGATCTGGAAGCGCTCAAGGCTGCCTGCGGTCCGCAGACCGCTGGCCTGATGATGACCAACCCGTCCACCTGTGGCGTGTTCGAGCGGCAGATTGAAGACATCGCCAAAGCCGTCCACGAAGCCGGTGGACTGCTTTATTACGATGGCGCCAACCTGAACGCTATCCTCGGTAAAGTTCGTCCCGGCGACATGGGCTTCGACGTGATCCACATGAACCTGCACAAGACCTTCGCCACTCCCCATGGCGGCGGCGGTCCCGGTGCCGGCCCGGTGGGTGTGTCCGAGCGTTTGTTGCCTTACCTGCCCACGCCCATGGCTGGCCAGCGGGACGACGGCAGCTACCACTGGATCGATACCGATACTCTGGATACCAGTATTGGTCACCTCAGTGCCTTCATGGGCAATGCCGGTGTGCTGCTGCGCGCCTATTTCTACGCTCGCTCGCTGGGCCGCGAAGGCATGATCCGCGTGGGCGAATTCTCCACCCTGGCGGCCAACTACCTGCTCAAGCGTCTGGAAGCCGTAGGCTGCACCGCCGCCTACCCGGATCGCCGCGCCAGCCATGAGTTCATCCTCACCTTCGCCAAAGAAGCGAAAGAACTGGGTGTCACCGCCATGGATATCGCCAAGCGCCTGCTGGACTACAACCAGCACGCGCCCACCACCTACTTCCCGCTGCTGGTGCCGGAGTGTTTCCTTATCGAACCCACCGAAACCGAAAGCAAGGAAGCCCTGGACGAATTCGTGGAGGCCATGGCCGCCATCCTGGAAGAAGCGCGCAACGAACCCGACATGGTGAAAGAAGCCCCCTTCACCCAACCGGTCCGTCGCCTGGATGACGTAAAGGCAGCCAGAGAACTGGACCTGACCTGGACAGACTGATTCCCGGCCACAAAAACCGTAGGAGCCATGCTCGCATGGCGAACAAGAACCCGGCGAATGCCGGGTTCTTTTTTATATATCACCCGCGATCCAACGGACTGATCACCCCCAGTCCTCCCCGATTCATCACATGCAGATACCGCTCGGTGGTCGACACGTCGCTGTGCCCCAGCAGCTCCTGCACTGTGCGGATGTCATAGCCTTTTTCCAGCAAGTGAGTTGCAAAGGAATGGCGGAAGGTGTGAGGCCCACACAGTTTGGTTATCCCGGCTTCTGCCGCAGCCTGCTTAACATGCTTGCGAACATTGTCCTGATGATAATGATGGCGGCGTATGATACCGGTCTGAGGATCTCTGGCAGGCTCTTTGGAAGGAAAGATAAATTGCCAGATTTTTTGTGAGCCTGCCCCAGGGTACTTTCTGCTGAGAGCATGGGGCATCCACACAGGACCAATGCCATTTTTACGATCCATGTCGTAAAGGTTGGATGCAATATCAATTTGATCGCGCAAACGGGATTCGCAAGTCTTCGGGAGCAGGGTTCTCCTGTCCTTGTCGCCTTTGCCCTGGTGCACGGTGATGATCATCCGGTCGAAATCCAGATCCTTGATCCGAATACGAAGCGCCTCTGAAACTCTCAAGCCTGCTCCGTAAAGCAGTTCGCACACAAGCTGAGAGGGTTCCGGGAGTAAAGCAATCACGGCTTCAGCCTCTTGTTCAGAAAAAACAGCTGGGATCCGGGGCTTGCGTCTAGATTGACGAAAGCTCAATTCACCATAATCCTGTTGAAGAAAGCGCCGATAGAAGCAGTTCAATGCATTAAGGGCGATTTTCTGCGTCGAGGGACTGCAATAACGCTGTACAGATAAATAGGAAAGAAACGCCTCAATGTCCCTGGCTCCCATCGTGGAAGGATGGCGCAGCCGGTGGTAGCGAATGTACTTGATCACCCAATGGACATACGTCTGTTCTGTCCGGTAGCTGTACTGGTTTTGCCTGAGCCAGAAGCGAAACTGGTCCATCAGTTTTACGGGCTTCTCGGGGAGAGAGCGGGGGATGTCATCCATGACAACTCCATACTGTCCAAAATGACAGTATCTCAGCTGCCTACCTCCATTTTCAACGGAATCAGTACCAAATTCGTGAAATTGCCGCTTACTGGATCGCTATCGTATTGATATATATGGGAAAGATGAAATTCATCAAAAGCCACGATGCGCAAGGAGTTATAAGGAACGTTCCTTATAACTCCGTGTTGTAGGAGATTGGCTATAGCCACTCAAGCCATTGTTATGGCAGGATTTTCCTTGGGGTGGGTGTGTGCTGGGTTCAGAGTTATAAGGAACCGAGTTATACGGAACGTTCTAATTAATACGCTGTTAGGCGCCTAGAAGAACATTTATGCAAACTGTGAAGTCTGAAGAAAGGCACATCGAAGTTCCGGGCGGACAGATCTTCGTCAGTCGTTGGTGGCCGGCCGAATCATCCGACAAGTCAGCCATTGTGCTGTTGCACGATTCGCTTGGTTGCGTGGCACTTTGGCGGGAATTCCCGGCTCAACTCTCAGAGAAACTTGGGCGCGAGGTCATAGCCTATGATCGGCTCGGCTTTGGGCAGTCATCTGTAGTTTCGGAGCCGCCATCGCTCCGATTTATCGATGAAGAAGCAGAGTCAGTGTTTCCGGCATTGTGTTCCTCGTTGGGGTTGGGAACCGTTGTCCCGTTTGGGCACAGTGTCGGTGGCGGCATGGCCATTGCTATTGCCAGCATTCATTCGCAATCGAGCCTCTGCTCCAGCGTCATAACAGAATCGGCTCAGGCTTTCGTTGAAGAACAAACTCGGCGGGGCATTGAGGCCGCAAAGCAATTCTTCAACCAGCCCGGCCATCTGGATAAGTTGTCGAAATACCACGGTGAGAAGGCTCGGTGGGTCTTGGAGGCATGGACGGAAACATGGCTGCATCCCAACTTCTCAGATTGGAGCCTCAGCTCTCATCTCAAAAATCTGAGTTGTCCTGTTCTTGCAATTCACGGGGACACTGATGAATACGGTTCTGTGGCATTTCCGAAACTCATAGCAGAAGAATCCTCGGGCTATTCCCAAGCCCTAGTTTTGGAGGGTTTCGGACATGTACCACACAAGGAAAATCCAGGCGTGGTGTTGGCTGCTACCGAGCGTTTCTTGTTGGAGGTCGAGGAGCCAAGCGTTGTCGCAGTCGGCGCCTAACAAATCGCTGCAGCGGACGTTTGACCCGCCACCCATTTTTGCTGCCGCAAAAACGGACGTCGCCTCAAACGCCGCTGAGCTCAGGCGTTAGCTTCTTATAGAGAATGGTGCATATATTGAAGGTAGTCGAAGACTCAATTACAACGTCAATCGGAAAAGTATCCTTTACAGTTAAAGCTGTTGAGGGTGACCTTTCTGATGCGAGAATTATCTTAATAGAAATACCGCCATTTCTTCCTGAAGGTATGGAAGTGGAAAGCAGTATTGCAGCACTGTTAAAGGTTAAGTCATCGGATGCAATCAAGGAATTAGAATTCACGTGTGCTTGGAATCAATTTGAAGGCAAAGGCGATGGTTGTTCGGGTGAAGGGCTGGATGCTTGGGAATGGGAAAAGGACAATAAGTTAGTGGTCATCGGAACTGAAGATGGAGATTGGTTAGCGTCAAGGCTTAACCTTGGCCTTATTTCACGAGAGAACTATCCGGTATCAATGGATAAAAATCGAATCAATATAAAAATCGCCAAATATCCATCGAACAAAGAGCTTACGCTTCATTTCGTTGTAGCTCAGAATACTTTACCGGAAAAAAAGGATTGCTCTTGTTGGTATGCCGTTGATGTCGCACATAACAGAATTGCCGAGGCATGCAAGTGAAAGCTAACAAGTGCATCTTGCCGGATTTGGGTAAACTGTCACCTTTTTTGCAAAAACACGCAAAAAAGCCGCCACTTCACCCAAACTGATCTGTAACCACTTTTGTGGACAGAGTTTTCTGTTCATAAGAGAGGTGCAGTGTGGGACACACAAGAAAGAGAAATTACGACCGTTATACCCTGGCTTATAAACTCCAAGCCGTTAAATTGGCGAATCACCCTGACGTTAGGTCCAAGGATGTGGCAGAGTCTCTGGGTATCCACCCGGTCATGCTTTATCGCTGGCAGATGGAGCACCGGCGAGGGGAGCTCAGGGAGAACAAGCACATGAAATCGTCATCGTCATCGCCATCCCCGAAACGTCGCGCGAGCAGAGCGGATCCTGCGAAGGAAGCAGAGGAGAAGCTCGCGGCAGCTGAAAAGCGCATCAAAAAGCTCGAGCGAGAGCTTGAGAATCGAAACGATGAGATCGATTTACTAAAAAAGGCCGAGCGGTTCTTCCAGCGGAAAAAGTAAGGCTCTACGAGCTGGTTGAGAAGAACCGCCAAGGTCGGGATGTGCGTCGTTTATGTCAGCTTCTTGGCGTGTCGAGGAGTGGTTATTATGCCTGGCGTTCACGGTCTGAGAGTGAGCGAAGTCAGTATGATGGAAGGCTGAAAGAGGCCATGGTCGAGCTGCATCAGGGATTTCGGCGAGCCTATGGCGCTAGACGACTTCACCAGCAACTCCGCAAAAATGGCTTTACCTGCAGTGTCCGTCGGGTATCGCGGTTGATGAAAGAAGCCGGAATTCATGCTTCCAGCAAAGGATTGTACGTCTGGAATCCGGGAAGGCATGAGTTCTACAGTTCAGCAGGGAATGTGCTGGGGGCGGAGGAATCTGCTGACAGTGAGGGCAAGCACTGGGCCGGAGACTTTACCTATATCCGAACGGGCTCGGGTTGGCTTTATCACGCGGTAGTCGTGGATCTGTATAGCCGCAGGGTTGTGGGTTGGTCATTCAGCCGTAAGCGAAACAGCGAGCTGACTAAGAGTGCGTTAAGAATGGCGCTGTCACGTGAGCAGCCTCGCTTGGGTTGTGTTTTTCACTCGGATCAGGGCATTGAATATGCCGCTCATGAATATCGAGATCTGGTGGCTGCTGCGGGATTGCGCAGGAGCATGAGCCGAAAGGCAACGCCCTTGGATAATGCGATGGTGGAGTCGTTCTTCCATACGCTAAAGACGGAACTGGTTCATCTGCGTAAGTTTGAAAATGATATTGAAGCGGTTGCCGGGATTGTTGAGTTTATCGAGTTCTATAATCGGGAGCGGCTTCACTCTGGGATTGGGTATCAAAGTCCGGCAAGCTATGTGCGGGCGTGTGCCTAAAAGTGTCCACGAAAGTGGTAGCAGATCAACAAGCGCGTGATGGCAGCGTTAGGCATGCAAGAACGAGCAATTAAGGAGTAACAATGAAGTTCATAAAAGCATTAATACTTGGTGCAATACCCTGGTATCCAATCGGCTGGGCTATTTATAAAGTGACTGGAGAAGATGGGTTGGCCCTTGTCGTAACGTCCATTATCAGTATTGTCATATTTTTCATTGCCATAAACAAATTGGGTAGTGATGAAAGTGGTTCTACCATGGTTTCAAATGTTTTTGGCGCGATGAGGGATATGAAAGATGGAGTCGAGTTCAATCTGGAGCAAAAAAGCGCCGACCTCTATGCGCAAGCCGAGGAAGAATATGACAATGGAAAAATTGATAAGGGGCTGTGGTCTCAGGCCCTGATTAAGGCGAAAGGCGAAGAGAGTTTGCGAAAAGTTGAGTACATGAAGTTGAGAGCAAAGCAGTTAAAGAAAAATGCCTAACAAAGTGCTGCTAGGGACAATGTAGTTCCCCCGCTTTAGTGGACACCTTCTCCTAACCAGAGGAGGTGGCATATGCCCCGATACAACAATCCGAGAAAGACCTGGCAGTATTCGACAGACTTTAAAGTAAAGGCCGTTGAGCTTAGCTGTCAGGAAGGCATTCAGGTTCAGCAAGTGGCAGCTGGGTTGGATATCCACCCGATGATGCTTTCGAGGTGGCGCAAGGAATATCGAGAAGGCAAGATCAAGCCAGATGGCCGAAAGCGTGTTGGTGTGATGAAAGAAAAGAAAGCCCCCTCCGCCGAGGAGCTGAAAGAGCTCGATAAGCTCAAACGGGAAAACGCCCGCTTGCAGAAGGAGAATGACCTTCTAAAAAAGTGGCAACGGTATCTGTCGGATCGACATCAGAGCGATTTAGATTCATCCAGGAAAACGGACGAAGACTAGGCGTCAGGTACCTCTGCAATTGGCT
>NZ_DEXN01000043.1:108426-109040 GCF_002364155.1 Alcanivorax sp. UBA3183 | reverse complement strand
GTGCGCCGGATCCATGAGGATTGCCGGGGCGTCTATGGTAGTCCGAGAGTGCATCAGGCTTTGCGCTATCAAGGTGTACGGGTTGGCCGCAAGCGTGTTGAGAGGCTGATGAGAGATGCTTCGCTGGTAGGGCGAGTAGCAAAACTGTACCGCAGGGTGCCGGGCGTGGGGCGATTCTATCAACGTCACAAGAATCTACGCCTGAATATGCCGGCACCAAACGGGGTAAATCAGCAGTGGGTAGCGGATCTCACTTATATCAAGGTTAATCGACAATGGCGGTACCTGGCGGTTGTGCTTGATGTCTATTCTAGGAAGGTGATTGGTTGGTCGCTGGGAGAGAGGAAAACAGCGGCTTTGACCCTGAGGGCCTTGCGTCATGCTTTGCGGGTGCGTAGGCCGTCTTCCGGTCTAATATTCCATACGGATCGTGGTGTGGAGTATGGCGCGTACTTGATCCAGAACGAGCTAGGCAGGCACGGCATCAGACCCAGTATGAATCGGCCTAAGCAATGCACGGACAATGCGCATATGGAGTCCTTCTTCCATAGTATGAAGGCTGAAGTGATCCATGGCGTATCGTTTAAGGATGAGCAAGAGTTGCGAGCGGTTCT
>NZ_DEXN01000043.1:100334-108355 GCF_002364155.1 Alcanivorax sp. UBA3183 | reverse complement strand
GGTTACACTCTGGCATTGGCTACGTGGCCCCGGCAGAATACGAGAGAATGGCAGCGTGAAATGAAGCGTGTCCATTTTATCGGGGGAAGATCATCAGCCTTTGGCTCCATTCCATGGGCGCGCATGCTGCAAGCGTTAAACTGTAGTTTGGATAAAAATACTCTTAAAGCACCGATACGTTGCGATCTGCCTTCGGAAGGTAGAATGGAGTACCTGGGTAGAGCGGTAGAGATGTTCGAGTCAGTAAGCCATGGCGTCCAGTAATCCAGGGTAGACCGCATTGGTTGCCTTGGTGACTTCCGCGAAATTTGCCTTGTCGCCATGTTCCGCTCTGAGCCAGGTAGCCATGTCATTCAGGCTGTGGAAGGAAAGGTCCGAGGTCTCGCGTCGGTAGGCGTCACCGCCAGAGATATCGTCGGCTACCTTGTTGCCCGCGGTCTTGCCCGCCATGGAGCCGAAGATACTTCCGAGCAATGCACCGCCGGGGACATTTTCGAGGGCTTTCTGGGCGGCATAATTGCCGGCCGCGGCGCCCACGGCGGAGCCGGCAGCGCTGCCCATCTGGTTGTTGATAGCTTTGTTTACCCACTCGGCGACGACACCATCGGAGGTGTAGGGGCTTAAGTAACGTCCGGAGTTATTCTGAATGATGGGTGTTTCCGCTACCGTTTGTTCAGAGATATTCGTTTTGGCGACGGCGGGACTTCCCTGATTGGCGCTCTGCATCAATTTTTCACGTTGTGCACGCTTGGCAATCCACTTTTTTCGCTCTTCCATCAATTTCGGGTGCTGTTCCCATGCTTGTTCCTCAGACATAGGTTCTCTTCCCAGAATTGCCAATGCTGCCTCACTCTGGGCTACCACTTCTTCAAGTCCAGGTGCGTCACGACGCCACACGATATACATTTCAATGACGTCCGCCGGGAGCCTGCCTTGCTTGTCTCGCAGGGTCGGGTTGGCACCGTGTTCCATTAGAGCCTCAACCGCTTCTGAAGATCGCGCAATATGCAGAGCCGTTTGGCCTTCAAAGCGGCCGCTTTTCGTAACGGGCTTGTTGGGATCGGCGCCGTTGGCGAGCAATGCTCGTATTATTTGTTCCCGTTCGGGAGTATGACTTAAAGAGGCGAACATCAAGGGAGTAAGACCGGTGCGCCCTTTGCCATTGGGGTTGCCACCCTGGCTCAGGCTCTGCTGGACGGCGGGAAGATCGTTTTGTACTACTGCGTTTTGCAGCTCATATGTAGCATATGAAGAGCAACCGGATAACAGAGCCTGCAGGCATGCGATTATTAGAATACCGGGTAGCGTAAAATTTATTCGAGCATTCTTCCGTGCGCGGGCAAACCTGATCGTTAATATCATTTTTTCACTCCACCAAAGCGATTTGAAATACTTAAAAATGTGCATTCCGTTTACTGACCAGAAATGGCCTCCAACAATCCTGGATAGACCGTGTTGGTCGCTTTGGTAACTTCCCCGAAATTAGCCTTGTCACCATGCTCTTCCCTCAGCCAGGAGGCCATATCACTCAGGCTGCGGAAGGAAAGATCCGAGGTCTGGCGTCGGTAGGCGTCACCGCCAGAGACATCGTCGGCCATCTGGGTGCCCACAGCCTTGCCGGCCTTCGAGCCCAGGAAGCCGCCAATCAAGCTGCCCCCGGGCACACTCTCCAGCGCCTTGTTGGCTGCGTAGGCCCCGGCGGCGCCGCCCACGGCGGAGCCGGTAGCGCTACCCATGCGGTTATTGATGGCCTTGCTGACCCACTCAGCGACGACACCATCGGATGTGTAGGGGCTCAGGTACTGACCACTGTTATCCTGTATCACCAGTGACTGAATGGTTTTTTGTTGTTGTGCTTGATTAAATGCCTGCCATTGTTCGCGAGTGATGCTGCCCCGCGTCAGTGTGACCTGGTGGGGCTGACTGGCTTCCTTGCCCTGCAGTACCAATGTCACCGGTTGGCCCTTTTTGCCGCGAATCAGCTCCATGGTGTCGCCCAGGCTGAGACCGTTCAGGTCCAGAATGTCATCGCCGCCATTCGGCGCCACCCCGATAAGAGAGTCACCCTCCTGAATCTGTTTGCTGCGTGCTGCTGGCCCTTGCGGAACCAGTGCTATCACTATCGGGATGCCGCTTTCCTGCTTCCATTTGATGCCGATGGTGCCGTTGGCGGTGAGCGTTTCCATGGCCCGGGATTTCGCCTGCTCCGGGTAATACCGTGCCATCAGGCTTGGCCATTTTTCCCATGATTGTTCTTCGGTGATGGGGGTGCGGCCGAAGGCTTGCAGTGTGGCTTCTAGGCGAGGGATATGTTGCTCGTAGTATCTGTCATCGGATTTCGCAGCCTCTGAGCGCATTTTAATCAAGTCGAATTCCACATAGTCGGCCGCTTTATAGCCGCGCTCATTCGTCTGCTCAGGGTCTGCGCCGTATTCGAGCAGGAGGGTCACCATCTCCGGTGAGTTCGCATAATGCAGAGGAGTCAGCCACTTGCGGCTGGGCAGATTTGGATCGGCGCCGGCCTCGAGCAAGGTGTAAACCAGTTCCTCCTTGCCCCACTTTAGCGCTCCGCAGAGATGCGTGGTGCCGTAGGCATCGGTGCCATTCGGATCGGCGCCGTTGTCCAGGCGTTGCTGTACCGCAGATAAATCTCCGTTGTGGATCAAGGTAAACCATTCTTTTGTGCAGCCGGAAAGCAGCATGATGAAAATCAGCAGACAGAAAGAACGGTACATATATTGATCCTGTTTTTATGAATTGGCTTGGTGTGTTGAATGTGGCTAAACGCCGCCATACCCGGCGGAACCTGGAGGAGGCGCTGCGATGAACCTATTGATGATTCAGAAGCCTCTAATGGCATCCAGTGGATTGATTTCCCTGCCCTATTCACTGGATGGCGACATTGGCCGCTATTTTACAAATCGAGTTTGGCAGGGTGCCGGGTCATTCGCATCCCTCATTTGGGGTACGTCATTGTCTTTGTAAGGCTCCCGGCGGACACGTTATCGGCCTCTTTTGTGTTTTTGCGGGCTGTCCGTGCCCTGGAGTAAGCGGGAGGTATGTTGGCGGCGACAATGGTGTCTTGATGAGTTCGATAGATATCAATGGCGAATTGTTATTCAATCGGGAGTGAAAACATGGCCCATCTGCAAGTTATGGGCTGGCCTGCATGAACGCTTTTTATCCGGCTTTTCAAATAGACGAACGAGTTGATGGATCAATGACAATCCATGTTCGAAAAGGTGTGGAATTTTATGAGTATGCAGGAATTTTGGTGGCTGCAGGTTGGCACGTGGACAATGTGATAGGGTAGGGCTGGTTTTTGTCGTGGACTGATCAGTCCAACCCTGCTTGGGGTTTTGAGTGTGAGAATGGCTATGTATCTATCAAGGCGATATATAACTCTTATTTTTGTCGGGTGGCTGTCATTTGGAGTTACCTGTTTTTTTTGTTCCCGTGGTTACACTGGTGGTGCAGAAGCCTTTTTCTTTTGGTTGTCACTGGCCTCTTGGACATTGCTTCCATTGGCTCACTTCTTCGCGGCCATTTTGATTGCTGCAAAGAAAAAGGATGACCCATCGTTGGCTGCTACAGTGGGCATGTTGTTTGGTGTCCTGGTTTTTATTGCAGGGCTGATCGGTTCAGGGTTTTCCAGCTATGCCTAGCGGTATCGAGTAAAGAAATTTTTATCGTTTCATGATTTCATTTTTATGGGGGATTTACGTTAAATTTGCTATATTTTAAATGTTTGAGGATATTAATTTTTATTGCCTAAGATCGTGGCCTTTTTAGAGTTGAAGAGGAGGCATGGTCGCACCCCTGCGCCAGTTTTTTCAATTAGATCAATATTTTCTTGGCCGTATGCGGCTGCCCTTACTGAGCTCCCCTGATGACTTGTTGTAAGCGGTGAATGGTGCTCCATTTAACGCTATCCCTTGCCGTGATATGACTTCGTTTTTGTCCCCTTTTATCTCTTTTTTGGTCAAGAGGGATGTGCTGTCTATGCTGTAAAAGTGGCGGGTCAACGGTTGTTAAAGAAGCGGAGACGTGTACCGTAAAGGGCCAATGCCAAATTTTCGACAGGAGGCGCTCAATGAAAAAAGATCCCAACAAAGGCTATATTGCTTTATTAGGATGGAGTTTGAACGCGGTCGAGGCGGCGGAGAAATTTGATCGTCGTTATGTGGTGGTGGCTCCGGACTGGGCTGAGGCGTATTGCCAGGAGCATGATATTCCCTACGTGCCCTGGAATTTCGAACGCCTGAATGATCGCTCCATGGAGATTGCCCAGACCCTGAAAGACATGGGTGTGGATGTGTCGGTGCCACTGTATGAGGAAACCGTGGAGTGGGCCGGTGCGATCAATTCGGTGCTGCTGGATAACCCCCGGTTGTTGGGTCAGGCCATGCTGATGCGGGATAAATCCCTGATGAAGCGGCGCGCACAGCTTGGCGGTATCCGGGTGGGTATCTTTGAGGAAGCCCATGACCGGGAGGACGTGATCCGGTTCCTGAAGCGGGTGAACCAGACCCTGCTCAAGCTGGATGGCGACCCGAATGACCCGATCCACTTGAAGGCCTTCGACAAGGCCGGTTGCCTTGGCCACCGGGTGATTCGCACCCCGGATGAGGTGGATGCGATTCCTGATGAGGAATTCCCGTCGTTGATGGAGTCGCATCTGGACGGCTGGGAGTTTGCGGTAGAAGCTTGGATTCACGATGGCAAGATCTGTTTTCTCAACCTGTCCGAGTATGTGACGCTGGGCTATTCGGTGTATGTCCCCGCGTCGCCGGATCTGGAGCAGTACCGGCCGCAAATTACCCAGCAGATCGAGAAGCTGATCAAGACCTTCGATATCGAGTTCGGCATGATCCATCCGGAGTACTTTGTCACCAGCGATGGTGAGATGTACTTTGGTGAGGTGGCGTATCGCCCGCCGGGCTTCAAGGTGTTCGAGTTGCTGGAACGGGTCTATGAGGGTTTCAATGCCTATCAGGCCACCATGCTGGTGTTCGACCCCAAGGCCACCACAGAGGAAGTGAAGGCTTACTTCCCGAAAGAGGTGGTGGATGCCAAGGGCCATGCCGGTTGTTTCGGGGTGTACCCGCGTCGGCGTGTGGTCAGTCAGCTGGAGATCCCGGAGGAGACCGAAGACCATCCCTACTTCGAGTCCCATGAACTGACGGCGCCCATGGAAGAGGTTGTCACCAAGCGCACCGCCTTTGGTACCCATTGGGGGCTGATTTACTTCATGGGTGACGACCCGAAAGAGATGCACCGGTTGCTCAAGCGGCAGGAAGAGCTGGATTTCTATGTGTGAATACGCTGTCACCATGGGGCCCGCCGGGCCCCCACGGATTCGTTAAGGAACTGCCCTGTGTCTACGACCCATTCAGAGACGTCCGCGTCCAGCAATCTGTCTCTGCTACTTGTTCGGCTGGATGATGCCATCACCCAGTTGGCAGAGGCGCCCTCCTTTACCCGGCCGGCCAAGGTGCCACGGGTACTGGATACGGCCCGGCGGGTAATGATGCAGGAGGGCGGTTGTGCGGCCCTGGGCGAACGCATCGAGACGCTGGAAGCGGCCGGGATTTTTGCCGGGACAGATTGGGCGGAGCCGCAGATTCTGGTTCCCGGTTTCACTACCCAGTCCCTGCAAAGTGCCCAGGCTGAGCTGGTGGTGATCGAGGCCCTGAGCGAGCTGCGCATGTTGGCGGTGGCCTGTGGGGATTACCGCCATACCCTGATTTCCGCCGAGCAGGCCCACCATTTTCTCACCCAGGTGCTGGCGCTCAATCTGGCCATGCTGTTTTCGCCGCCTTCCGAGGCGCAGCGTGAAACCCAGGGCCGCCTGGCGGTGCTGCCACAGAATCTGTTGCAGCATCTGGCCGAGCGCATCGGTTATGAGCATATCGTCGACAAGCTGATTGAAGAGATCTGGCGGATTCTCAATCAGCGCCCCATTCAGACCGAGCCGGTCAAGCAGATGGTCACGCAGATCGCCATCTGCCAGGTCAATCCGGATATCGATCTGGGCAGCAGCGGGCAGGGGGCGGACCGCTTGGTGAGCAGCCTGTTCGGCCCGACCCGGGCCTGCCGGGAAGACCCGGGCGTGGCGATCTACCTTGAGCGGCTCGCCAGCATGGATGCCACGGCCTTGCAGGGCGAAGCCACCGGGTTTGCCCGGGCCATGCATGACACCGGGTTGGTGTCGCCGTATCACCCGGTGTTGCTGCGCCATTTGCTGGAGGAGGGTGACCACCTGGTGGCGGAGGCCATGGGCCTGTCGTCAACCGGTCGCGATTGCCTGCTGTGTTACCGGCAGCTGGTGCAGGCGTTGATTGAAGCGGCGGTGCATCCGCAAACTGCCCAGGCCATTTATGGCCTGGCGTTGGTGCTGGAGCGGGGCATTCTCTATCAACCGCCAGTGGCGCCGGCCCTGTGGCGGCAGCTGGGCCTGGTTCTGTCAGACTGGTCGTGCCAGCGCTTGACACTGGCCTTCGGGGATCAGGTGCCGCCACAGGCTCATTTGATCGAAGGTGTGCTGTGCATGCTGGGGCAGCCACTGGGGGTGGGGCAGGGCAATAATCCCACCTGCCAGTCCGCCCGTGCTCTGTCCATGTGGTCGTACAACGATCCGGATTATCTGCTGCAAATGGTGACCTGGGCAGCCCGTGACGATGAAATCATCATGCATTTCGAGGGCCAGCCGATTTCCTCCAGCGAAAGCGTTGGCGGTGTGGCCAGTAGCCTGCCCATGGACCTGGACCCGGTGTCTCTGCTGGTGGTGCCCCACCTGGACCGGATTTATGCGGAAATGGGCCGTCGTTGTGTCGATCGTGAGGGTGACCCCCACCGGTGGGTGAACCCGGAGTTCCATGGCTGGTGGTCAGGCCGGGGTTTTCGTATCAATGTTGATGTGGGGAGTGGGAAGCTGTGGGAGTTGGACGACTTTCTGCGTCATTTCTATGCGGCCTACCATCCCTACTACAACGGCAATCAGCCCCTGATACATCCCCAGCCTGCGGGTGTCGCTGTTACTGACAGTGCCGCCCGTTTTATCGGCTGGCATGCAATTAGTGTCTTGCGCGTGGCGCTGGATCCCCAGGATGTCATGCGGGTGTATTTCTATAATCCCAACAACGACAGTGGTCAGGACTGGGGCGATGGCGTGGTGGTCAGCACCGCCGGCCATGGCGAACGTTTTGGCGAGGCGTCACTGCCCTTCGAGCAGTTTGCGTCGCGGCTTTATATCTTTCACTTTGATCCGTTGGAGCGGGGTGAGCTGGCGCAAGTTGAACAGCAGCAACTGGATGAAGTCAGTGGCTATCTGCAACGCAGCTGGGGCGCGGACCGACTGCCTGAGGGTGGCCTGCAAGCCAGCGAAGGGGCGACCGGGCCGGGTTGATCAAGGCCTGATTCGTCGCGGAAAGCCCGGCAACACTATGAACCCATAACGTTGCGAAGAACATGCTGACGATGGATGTCCTGTTGTTCCGGCTGGCAATTGTCGTCTGGCTGGTGTCCGCCATTGCTCCCATCGATGGCACCTGGTTTGCCGGTGTCGGGGTGTTGGTTGTGTCGGTGATGGGCAGTGTGGTGATGCTTGTAAATCTGACGCCGGATTATGTGGATAGCCTTGGCGAGGTGATTGGGCTGTTTGCTCTTTTCATGCCCTGGTATAACCTGATTTTTTTATGGGGGCTGTGGCGTTTTTCTTCGCTGGGGCCGCACCCCTGGTCAGGATGGAATCTGCTGCTTTACGCCTGCTCCCTGCATGCGTCCTTTTACGCGTTCGCGTTTCTTGTTACCCCTTCAGATGTATCGCTGACTGTTGCCGCCGCAGGGATTCGCTGGGTGTTTGCGATCTGGTCCGGCTCGCTACTGTTGTTGGCGTTGGCTTTTCTGGTACGTTGTTATCGGTTACGCGGGTTATTGCGTGAAGAATAGATGAAGGCTGTCTGCTCCGGTTTTTTATTATTAACCCGGCAAGAGTTTATTTCGCCGTAGGAGCGGCGCTT
>NZ_DEXN01000043.1:83717-100161 GCF_002364155.1 Alcanivorax sp. UBA3183 | reverse complement strand
TTCGCGGCTCAAGCGCCGCTCCTACGGTGAATGGTAAGCGATGGCATGCTGCACCGTTGATCTGAATGCCGGTTTCATAAATAACAGGATTTAAAAAAACGTTGGGCCGATCTTTGCTAGCATGAGGTCGTTGCCAGTTCCGGAGAGTTGCGGTACGCATCCTCTAATCGCCAACCCTGTCATCATGGATGAAATGCTATGACGGAAAAACGCACCCTCCCCACCTCGACGATTCTGCTTCCGGTTTTTATTCCGGCTGTGGTGGTATCGCTTCTGCTGATTATCGGCACCATCAGTGATCCGGAACGGGCTGGCGAAGCCTTTAACGCGGCGCAGGCCTGGATCACCTCGAATTTCGGCTGGTTTTACATGCTGTCGGTGGCGCTGTTCCTGATCTTTATCGTCGGTGTGGCGATGAGCCGCTGGGGCAATATCAAGCTGGGGCCGGATCATTGCGAGGCGGAGTATTCATTCCCGGAATGGTTCGCCATGCTGTTTTCCGCCGGTTACGGCATCGCCTTGCTGTTCTTCGGGGTGGCGGAGCCGGTGTTGCATTATGCGGAGCCCCCGGCCGGGGCTGCAGAAACCGTGGATGCGGCCAAGCAGGCCATGCAGATTGCCTTTTTCCACTGGGGTTTTCATATCTGGGCGATTTACGGCCTGGTGGGTCTGGTGATGGCGTACTTTGCCTTTCGTCATGGTTTGCCGTTGTCCATGCGCTCGGCGTTCTACCCCCTGATTGGTGAACGAATTTACGGGCCGATCGGTCATGCCATCGATGTGTTTGCGATTCTTGGCACCATGTTCGGTATCGCCACCACCCTGGGTTTGTCCGCCGCACAGATCAACGCGGGGCTGAACTATCTGTGGGGTGTGCCGGTGGCCACCTGGGTGCAGATCACTGCCATTGCCATTGTCACCGCACTGGCCACCGTGTCTGTGGTGGCAGGGATGGACAAGGGTGTGAAGCGCCTGTCGATTCTGAACATGGTGTTGGCCGTGGCCCTGATGGCGTTTGTGTTTGTGGTGGGGCCGACGATTCATATTCTGGAAAGTTTTCTGCAGAACACGGGCAGCTACTTAAGCGGCATTGTCGAGCGTACCTTCAACCTGCAGGCCTATACCCACAGCGACTGGATCGGTAACTGGACCCTGTTTATCTTCGGCTGGACCATCGCCTGGGCGCCCTTTGTCGGGCTGTTTATTGCCAAGATCAGTCGTGGCCGTACTATCCGCGAGTTTGTGGTGGGGGTGATGCTGGTGCCGTCCCTGTTCACCTTCCTGTGGTTCTCCGTATTTGGCGATACCGCGCTGAACATGATCATGAATGAGGGGGTGACCACCCTGGTCGGAGATGTGCAGACCGACAAGGCAGTGGCCCTGTTCAAGTTGTTTGATGAACTGCCATTGTCGTCGTTTATTTCCTTTCTGGCGGTGCTGTTGATTATCACCTTCTTTGTGACGTCTTCGGATTCCGGCTCCCTGGTAGTGGACTCGCTGGCTTCCGGCGGGGTGCTGAACACGCCGGCCTGGCAGCGGATTTTCTGGGCGGTGCTGGAGGGGACCATTGCGTCGGTGTTGTTGCTGGCTGGTGGCTTGCAGGCGCTGCAGACCATGACCATTGCCAGCGCCTTGCCCTTTGCCATCATTATTATTCTGGCTGCCGTGGGCATGTGGCGGGCGTTGGTGATTGAGGGGCATCGCGAAACCAGCTTGCAAATGCATATGGCGACGCGCCGTCACCTGACCGGTTCCCAGTGGCGCCATCGTCTGAAAGGCATGATGGACTTCCCTGGCCGCGACAATGTGGAAAGCTTCATTCGCGGTAAAGCCATGCAGAGCATGGAAAAGGTGGTCAAAGAGATGAAGGAGTCCGGCTGGGATGCCAGGGTGGTGTTCGATGAGAGCCTGATCCGTGCCGAACTGCAGGTGGAACGTGAAGGGCATGTGGGCTTTGTCTATGACATCCGCCTGGTCAGCCAGCCGGTGCCCGGCTTCGTAACGGCCGGGGGCGCTTCCACGGTGATGAAAGAGGAAAACTATTACCGGGCGGAAGTGTTCCTGCGTCGCGGTGGCCGTTCCTATGATGTGTTCGGTTATGACGAGGATGACATCATTCGCGATATTCTCGACCAGTTCGAAAACTACCTGCATTTCCTGGATCTCACTCCGGGCAAACTGCCCTGGGAAATGGGTGAGCACGATGACCTGCTGCATCCGCCGGAGGATGAAGGGAAAGAAGATCGGTAAGTCTGATACTGTCGGTAAAGAAGGCCGGCAGTTTTGTAGGGGCTATGCTTGCATGGCGAAAGGTGTTCGGGTTCGCCATGCGAGCATGGCTCCTACGGTGGTTTGAATAGACGCGTGAGCGGCGGTCAGGAGGGACGCCGCTGCTTGGCCAGTTTCTCCAGCCACATCAGGGTATCCACCTGGGTGACCAGGTGATCCAGGTAGGCGGGGGAAAGATCGCGCAGGGTTTCCAGGGCGCTTGTGACCAGACGGTGGGAATTGAGCGGGCCGGCGTCGCTGGGGGTCTGATGGATAGCCTGAGCGATGCGTTGGCGTTTGCGCTGACTTTGCTGTGTGGCGCGGACCTGACGCAGGGCTTTCAGCTCCCGTGGGCCGCTATTGTCTGTCGGCGTTGCCGGAGTAGTGATGCCGTGCCGGGCCAGTACGCTTTGTTCCTGCTGGCGTAGCAGGGCGGTCATCGGGTCTCTGTGGTCGTCGTCTTCCTGGGGTGTCTGGTTGGCATAGCAGGCGTGCAGGGCGGCAAACGCAGAAGGGTCTTGCTGCCGTTGACGGGCGCGCAGATGGCGCAGCAGTGCTTTCAGATCCCCTTTCTCCCGCATGGCGGCCACGGGCTTACTCAGCGCCTCCTCGGCCAGTTGCGCATCCACCCGGGCACTCTCGGCCTGAAACGCTTGCTGAAACTCTTCCAGCGCTGTGGCCAGCCGTGTCAGCGGCGTGGGGCTGACACGTGTCAGGGTGCCAAGACGCTCGGCCTGGGCTTCCAGGTAGCGAAAGCGAACCGGGGCAAAGCGGGCTGCGCCCTGATCGCGCAGGCTCGCCAGCTGTTCGGTCATGGCACTGAGCGAGGGAGTGTTGAGGCTAGGAGCATCAGCCATTGCCGTCGGCTCCTTCTGCCTGGCTGGCATGCTGGGCGGTACTGACCTTGGCGCCCTGGCGGGGCACGGTGGTCAGTTCTACCCGGCGGTTCTGGGCCCGGGTGGTATCGCTGTCGTTGGGCACCACCGGCTGGTGGGGGCCGAAGGCGGCGGCGAACACCTGGTCGGCGGGCATGCCCTGGTTGATCAGGGTGCGCGTTACGGTGAGCGCCCGCTGGGCAGACAGGCCCCAGTTGTCCTGGTAGCGGCGGTTGCCGCGCTGGATCGGCAGATCATCGGTGAAGCCGCTGACCATCAACAGTTCGTCGTGCTGATCCAGAAACACCTGCAGCGGCTTGGCCAGATCGCGCAGCAGTTCCTCGCCCTCCGGCTGTAGCTGGTCCGAGTTGAGCTGGAACAACACGCTGCCGCTGATGCCGATGCGGCCATCGCGGAAGGTGACCCGGCCACTGGCCAGGGGATCGGCCAGCGCCTCTTCCAGGGCCTGGCGGCGCTGCTCTTCGGCCACCCGCCGGGCCTTTTCCTCTTCCAGTGACTGGCTCAGCTCCAGCTGAATGCCGATGACCCACACCAGCACCAGCACCAGAATGCCCACCAGGGCAGCCATCAGGTCCGAGAAGATGGCCCAGACGGATGAGCTGTCGCTGTCGTGAAGATCGTCCATCAGTTGACCTCGCTGGTCGGGCGTTCTTCGCTGTGGGTGTCGCTGCCGTTGGCGCCGCTGTTGGCGTTATTGAGCGTACCGAGGGCGTCGATCACTTCCTTCTGCGAGGCCATGCTCAGTTCGATTACCTCGCGGGCCTGCTCCACGTAGTAGTTGAGCTGTTCGTCGGCCCGGGCGGAGGACTGCTCCAGACGGCTTTCCACCTGTTGCAGGTTGTCCAGCAGCTTGTCGTTGGCGTCGCTGAACACCTGCACGGCGGTGGCGAAGGCATCGCTGAGGCTGGCCACTTCAGCGGCGCTACCGGACACATCGCCGGCCACCTGGTCGAGCTGCTCGCTCTGGGCGCTGACCTGTTGGGCGAAGGTATCGCTGACCTGGGTCAGGGTGTCGCTGGCGGTGGTGATCAGGGTTTCGATGGCATCCCGTTGGGCGCCAGCCGCATCGCGCTGGCCGCTGAGCAGGGTGTCCAGCTCGGCCATGATGCGGCGGCGCTCTTCCAGCAGTTCGTTGTCCCGTTCGCTGCTGCGGGTCATTTCCTCGCGCAGGCGGCTAATCACTTCCGCCGCCGCTTTCGGGGTTTCCGAAGCAGTCTCGATCAGGCGGGTCATGGGCGCTTCCAAGGCGGTGCCCAGTCGGCCCAGGTGCTCGCTGACGGTACCTTCCAGCTGTGCCAGCCGCTCACTGGCGGCCTCGCTGCGGCCGGCTTCTGCGTCACGCAGGGCAATCAGTTCCTCGCGCACGGTGGCCACCAGGGTCTCCAGGCCGGTTTTCTGGCCGTCCAGCAGGCCGGTGGCGCTGTCCTGGAAATGGCTGTTGTGCTCGCTCAGGGCGCTGCGCAGTTCGCTGATCAGGGTGGTGCCGGAGGCCTGCTGCGCGTCGATGCCGTCGCGCCACTGGGCGGCGGCCTGATCGCTGACTTCACGGAATTGGCCGGTGACGGCGGTGAGCTGCTCTTCGCTGGTGCGGGCCAGTTGCTGCTGGGTCTCGCGCACTTCCTGCAGCAGGCTGTGGCCGGTGTCCTTCTGCTCGGCCAGGCCCTGTTGCCACTGTTGCAGGGCCTGCTCGCTGGCGCTGCGGAATTGCTCGGCGATGGCGGCTAGTTGCTGTTCGCTGGCGTTGCCCAGCTCTGCCTGGGTGCTGCGCATCTGTTCGAGCAGCTGGCTGCTGTTGTCCCGGAACTGATCGTGATGAGCGGCCAGGGAGGTGCTGATATCGCTGACCAGGCGGGCGCTGGTCTGCTGATGCTGCTCAAGCCCCTGCTGCCAGTGTTGGGCAGCGGATTCGGTGGTCTGGTGGAACCGTTCGGTGAGGGTGGCAAGCTGCTTTTCGGTGATGGCGTTGAGCGTTTCGTGGGTGCCCTGCACCTGCTGGCTGAGGTCGGCCAGGGATTGCTTCATGATCGGCTGGATGTTTTCCACCGCCAGGCGGCTGCTGTCCGCCAGGGTTTCCTTCAGCGACTGGCTGACGGAATCCGCCAGGGTGCGGTACTGGTCGGTGAGGGTGTGGTGGAAATCCTGCTGGTTGCGGGTCAGGGACTCGCTGAGCTGTTCGCCCATCTGTTCCATGCGCCCGGTGAGCCCCTGCAGGGCGCTGACCAGCTCCGGGAAGATGCGGGATTGATCCTGCAGGGCGGTGTAGGCGGACTGGCGCTGGTGATCCAGGGAGAAGGCATGCAGTTCCAGGTCCACCCGGTCGTCCAGCTTGCGCGATACGGTCATGCGGTCGCGGCGGCACAGGGCGGCGCTGAGGCCCAGCATGGCAGAGGCGGCCACACCGGCAATGGAGGTGCCGAAGGCCAGGCTGAGCCCGGCGATGGGGGCGGCCAGGGCGCTGCGGATGGCGGTGAGTTCGCTGCTGCCATCCAGGGCGGTGGCGGCCCCTTGCAGGGTGACGATCATGCCCACGAAGGTGCCCAGCAGGCCCAGCATCACCAGCAGGCCGGTGAGGTAGGGGGTCAGCTGGGGGCCGGGCAGGGGCGCCGGGTGGCCATCGATGCGGCGGTGTACCGCGTGGCGCAGGCTGCCGGGCAGGGCCTTGAGCCAGTGAGTCAGGCCATCGCGGCTTTCCGGCAGGTCATCGAGCTGCCGGTCCAGGGTGGCGGTGGTGCGGCGAAAGCGCACCAACTCGGCAAAGCCCAGGGTATAGGCGGCGGCGATGATCAGGGTCACGGTCAGGGCCACCGGGTTGCTCAGAAAGGTGGCGGCGATCCAGACCACGGCAATGGCGCCGAGGAGAAAGGGGACAGCAAAAAGAAAGCGTCTCATACGGTCTTGCTTACCTCGTTATGGGTGGACTGGTTGCCCGTCGCATCGGCGACAAGGGCGTCCAGCAGGCCGAGTATGGGTTCCTGGCGGGCGTCCAGCTCGGCAAGTAACAGCAGTTGCAGTTCACGCCGGAACTGGCTCAGCCACCCCTGTGGGGTGAGCCAGTCCTCGACGGTATGAAAGGGATCACGGGTGTCCCAGAGGGTGCGATAGCGTTTTTCCAGAAAGCCGGGCAGGGCGCCGAAGCAGTGGCGCACGTAGCCGCTCAGGCTTTGTTCAAACACCGCATCCAGTTCCGCCAGCCGGGCCATGGCCTGGCTGTGGCCGATGAGGAGACGGCGGGACCGCTGGCGCAGGTTGCTGAGCCCGGCAATCATCTGCCGTTGATGGGCCTGATAAAAGCGTTCGTAGGCGCCAAAGGTGGGGCGCTTGTCGGCCTGGGCGTCGCCCTTGAGCGGCGGCAGGGGAATCACCGAGGCGGCCTTTTCTCCGGCAAAGCTGCGGCTCAGGTGGGCCAGCAGGGTGTCGCGGGTCTTCAGCAGGTCCGCCTGCAGGCGCTCGGTGGCGTCCGGCCTGGCCTCGAAGGGGCCTTTGGGGCGGTATTGATTGGCGCCGTCCAGAGAGATGGCATCGGACAGATCGAACAGCCGTCCCAGGCGCTCGGCAAAGTCCCCGTGGCTATCCCGGGCTGCCTTGCGATCCAGCTGCGTCAGCAGCGTCACCAGACGGCTGCCGGCGGGGCCGGATGGTGCGGGTGTGTGCGTCCTATGCATACTCTTGGTTATCCATACTGCAGGGCGTTCTGGAGCGAGCCGGCCATTCTAATCGGGAAAGGGCGGGGATGATAATGCGTCTGTCGGTTGCGCGCTGCTGGCGATGACGGGGTTGGGGTGGTGAAATAGGTTCAGGTTCCGTGGCGAGCTGCCCGCAGGGTGAAAGGGGGGGAGCAATTCGCTATCGGAGCCTGTCGGCCAAAGGAGAAACCGGACATGGAAAAAACACTGATAATAGCGGCGATGCTGTTTCTCGCCGGTTGCCAGCCCATGCCGAGTAGCGACCGGGACAAATATGGCTGCCTGGGGTCTGCGGGGTATCAGTGGTGCCCCGCCAACGACAGCTGTGAACGGCCCTGGGAGTTGGCACAAGAGCAGGGCTTTGAGCGAAGCCAGGCGGCCTTTGACGAGTACTGCAGCGGTTAGTTGCAACCCTGAGACAAGACGATGTCAGTCGTCCTGCGGGTCGTTGCTGTCCATGTTGCGCGAGGCGGTGCGGGCGTCTTCCAGGGCGGCAAATTGTTCGGAAATCAGCGAGCCCACTTCCTGATTGACCTTGCGAATGGTGTCGTACACCAAGCCGATGGTTTTACGCTGTTTGTCTCTCAGGTTGCCGGCCTTTTCTTCGAACAGTCCAAGCTTTTCCAGCGCGTCGAAGGGCAGCCCGGCGATGTGCTGGTGCACCTCTTCCACGGTGGTGGCGCCGTCTTCAATGGCTTCCTGAATCATGTCTTTGAGCAGTTCTGCCCGTTCAACGTTTTTCTTCATTATTGGTCCGCAACGCCCATGGGTGAGTGGAATGCTCTTGGCAATGTAACGGAATCCACGGGTTACGGCCAGATTTCAGGCGGCCTGGGTGACCGATTGGCCGACGTAATAAACCGTTACCACGCATCGCCTTGACCAGGGCGGAACAATGGGGCCAATCTGGAAGCGGATTCATGCAGAGACTTGCAAGGAGTCATACCGTGGAAAATGCAAAACAGATGCTGGCCGATATCAAGGGCAAGCTGGATGAACTGGAAACAGAACTGGAGCAACTGGAGGCCCGGGGCGTCGGTTCCAGTGGTGATTCCAGTACCGAAGCGGAACGTCACCAGCTGGCCCTGCAGGATGTGCTCACCGATTTGCAGCAGCGCATTGATGAATACCATGAACTGGCCGACATGGATGCGGATGGCCAGGGCAACTGGCAGCAACTGGATCGCGACCTGATGGATCTGGACAAGGATCTTTACGGCGCTAACTGATTGCCGGATTGCTGTTTTGCTACTGCCGTGCTTGCCCGGCGTGCCACAGGAATCTTTTCACTCGCTGTTGTGGGCAGGTGATTAGCCGGAGGTGAAGGACTGAACCTTTGACTTTTGCTGGCTGATGTTCCCCGCTATTCTTGCGCCCTCCATGGACGGACGGTGTTGTGATGACTCTCAAACCACTTAGTGGCGTGCTGCTGCTGCAATCCCTGCGCAAACATCTGGGTTTTTTCTGCATTCTCTTTTTTATGGGGCTGGCATTCGCGTCCGTGGGTGTGGGCCTGCTGGTGTGGGCGCACTCCCCGGGAGACTGGGGGTTGTTGTTGTTTGCGTCGTTGTTTGCGTTGATCGGCTTCGGCGTGTTGATCATGGCGTTTGTTACCACTTACAGCAGCGTGGGTTATTACTACGAGCGTGCCCTGTTGAAAGAATACGGCATTAATATCGATGGCCGGGTGGTGGGGGTTCAGCAATATAACCAGCCCGAAGACGGGGAAGAAACTTTGTGGCTGATGACCTTCGAATATCACCATCAGGGCTTGCGCTATGAAGTGGATGCCATGCTGCCCGGTGAGCAATGGGCGGATAAGCTACCGCAGCAGCAATGGCTGCCACTGCGGTTTCTCAAGCCCCGCCCGCAGGTGGCGGAACCCCGTTGGCGAAAACTGAAAAACCAGCTCAAGCTGGACGGGGTTTGGAGTTAAAGGCCTTAAAGACAAAAGCGTTTTTTCACCACCGAGGGCACAGAGCTCACTGAGGAAAACCGTTTCTCCGGGGTATATGTAGGGTGGGTTAGCCGCAGGCGTTACCCACGGATTGCGCGTTTCTTGTGGATTACGTCTGCGGCTAATCCACCCTATACAAAAGCAAAGGTGATGGTTTTTCCTCAGTGAGCTCTGTGCCCTCTGTGGTAAAAATCGACTCCCCTACATCACCAGCAACTGCCCCAGCCCCAGCACCGCCACAAAGCCCACGCTGTAGGCCACCAACAGGTAGAGGAAATAGCGCAGGTAGCTGACGAAGGTCAGCACTTCCACCTTGCTCATGGCGATCACCCCGGCGGCGGAGCCGATGATCAGCAGGGAGCCGCCCACGCCCACCGAATAGGTCAGTGACAGCCATTCCGGCAGGGTCATGTCGATACCGGAATTGAGCAGGGCCGCGGTCAGTGGCACGTTGTCGAACAGGGCCGAGGCGATCCCCACCAGGAAGTTGGCGGCTACCGGGGGCATCACATCGTACAGGGCCGGGAAGTAGGCCAGCATGCCCAGCTCCTTGAGCATCCCCACCAGCAGTAGTACCCCGAGGAAAAACAGCAGGGTGTCGAACTCGATCTTGCGGATGTATTCCAGCACCGGTTCGTCCTTGTTGAGGAACTGCACTACCAGAAACATCAGTGACAGCCCGAACAGGAAGCACAGCACCGGCGGAATGCCAAAGGCCACATTGGCACCGATAGTGCCGAGGATGGTGGCGAAGAACAGTATCGCGATGACCTTGTCGCCTCGATCAATCACGGTTTCCTGTTTCTGGATCTGTACCTCGCCGCTGAGCCCCAGCGACAGCATGCCGGCCAGTACGGCAACCGCGCCGGCGGCGGGCAGGCTGAGCAGGAGAAGGTCGGGGATTTCCACCTTGTCCGCCAGAAAGATCATCAGCGTGGTCACGTCGCCGGTGATCAGCGCAGTACCGCCTGCGTTCACCGAGAACACCACCAGGACCACATAGCGCAGCAGCTTTTCCGCCGGTAGCTTCAGGTTCGTCAGCACGGCAATACACACCAGGGTGGCGGTGATGTTGTCAGCCAGGGAGGAGAACAGGAACGCGAACAGACCGGTGAGCAGCATCAGCTTGCGTTCGCTGATGCGAGTGGGTAGCAGGCGGTTGACGATGCTGTCGATAATGCCCTTGCCGGACAGGTACGCCACAAAGGTCATGGCGGCCATCAGGAACAGCCACAGGGTGGCGATATCCAGCAGGTTTTCGTCCAGCCGTTCCATCAGGATGTCGTGGCTCAGATGGGCCGGCGGGGCGATAAAATACAGCAGCCAGGCCAGGGAGCCGAAGAACAGGGTGGTCTTGGCCTTGTCGATGTGGACCATGTCTTCGACGACGATGGACAGAAAACCCAGTGCTACCAAAATCAGTAAAACGGTGCTCATGACGGGCCTCTCTCACGGCAGGGAGGTGTTGAGGGTGAGGGCGGCGGTATTCTAGGCCTTTTGTGAACTGGGTTCACCACTAGTCCCGCTTTATTTACTGTGAACGCCCCGGGCCTGAAAAAAATCCCCATGAAAGAGCAAATTTGCTGCCTTGCCCCTTTAAATTAATGCGAATAATTCGCATTATTGTGTCTTGAAGTTTTTGGGTGCCCCTGTGACTGGTGCCTGTTCACTTGCCGTTACACGATATTCGAGGAATTCCATGCTGTCCCGCGTCTCTACCGGGGGCCTGTTGCTGGCCTCTCTGCTGCTCTCTGCCTGCAGTGATGAACCCGCTGCCACGCCAGCACCGGCCTACGACGAGGCCCGTGCCCGGCTGGTGATCAATCACTATGCCGACCTGGCGCTGGCTGCCTACAGCGATGCCCTGAGCGAGGCTCGCGAACTGCGTGGGCAGATTGATGCCCTGCTGGCGCAACCCAATGCAGAGACTCTTGCAGCAGCCCGACAGGCCTGGCGCGATGCCCGGGTGCCTTACATGCAGACGGAAGTCTTCCGTTTCGGCAATGCCGTGGTGGATGAATGGGAGGGGCAGGTAAATGCCTGGCCGCTGGATGAAGGCCTGATTGATTACGTGGCCGACGATTATCAGGCGGTGATGGGTAACCCGGGCGCCCGAGCCAATATCATTGCCAGTCAGTCATTGAAGATTGGCGAACAGCAGCTGGATCTGAGTGAGCTGGATGCCGATCTGCTGGCCAGCCTGAACGAGCTGGGCGGGTCCGAGGTGAATGTGGCCACCGGCTATCACGCCATCGAATTTCTGCTCTGGGGGCAGGACCTGAATGGCACCGATGCTGGTGCCGGCGAACGCCCGGCCACGGATTTTGCTACCGGTGAGGCTGCCACCGGTGGCCACAACGACCGTCGTCGCGACTACCTGACCGTGGTGACCGATCTGTTGATCAGTGATCTGGAAGCCATGGTGGCTGAATGGCAGCCGTACCAGGACAACTATCGCGCCGACCTGGCGGCAGACAGTGTGGAAAACGGCCTGCGCAAGATGTTGTTCGGTATGGGCAGCCTGTCCCTGGGCGAGCTGGCCGGTGAGCGCATGAAGGTGGCCCTGGCCGCCCATTCGCCGGAAGACGAGCATGATTGCTTCAGTGACAACACTCACTTTTCCCATTTCTATAACGGCAAGGGTATCGAGAATGTCTATCTGGGGGAGTACCAGCGGGTAAACGGTGACACCGTCAGCGGCCCGTCCCTCAGTGATCTGGTAGCTGCCAGCGAACCGCAGTTGGATGAGGCCCTGAAAGCCGATCTGAACGCCAGTGAGGCGGCCTTGCAGACGTTGGTCGACAGTGCCGCCAGCGGCGTGCATTTCGATCAACTGATCGCGCCGGGCAATGCCGAGGGTGCTGCCACGGTGAACGGGGCCATTGATGCCCTGGTGGAACAGACCACCCGCATCGAAAAGGCGGCCCTGGTACTGGATATCCAGGCCCTGAATCCGGACACCGCCAACCATAGTTTCTGAAAAATCGTGATTAACAGTGACAGGGCAGCGAAGGGTTGCTGCCCTTGCTGAGCCTGCATGCGTGGCCCCTGTGGCTGCGCTATCAAGATAGAAGGATATTCATACCTTGCGTTATCTCCTGCTGACTCTGGCCATTCTGCTGACCGCCTGCGACCAGGGTCCGAGCTTTACCGAAGCGGAGCCCGGCGAGCACCTGTCGGCCGGCGAAGGCACGGTTACCAAGACCGACCAGAACGCTTTTTCCCTGCCGCTGGCCAACCTGTCGCCGTCGCGGCGGCTGGATTTCAGTGTCGGTAATAGTTTCTTTCGCAATCCCTGGGTGATTGCCCCGGCGTCCACCGATGCCCGGGACGGCCTGGGCCCACTGTTCAACACCAACGCCTGCCAGAACTGTCATATCAAGGATGGTCGCGGCCATCCGCCGGCCCCGGACGCCAAGCAGGCGGTGTCCATGCTGGTACGCCTGTCGGTGCCTGCCAGTGCCACCGATGACCTGAGCCGCAGCGGTCTGGTGCCCGAGCCTAACTACGGTGGCCAGTTCCAGGATGCGGCCATCCCCGGGCTATCGCCGGAAGGTCGGGTGCGGGTCAGCTATGAGCCGCAGACGATGACCTTTGCCGATGGTCACCAGGTGGAACTGCGCAAACCGCGTCTGGCGTTTTCCGATCTGGCCTATGGGGACATGCACCCCGCTACCCTGTATTCCGCCCGTGTTGCGCCACCGATGATCGGCCTGGGCTTTTTGGAAGCGATTCCCGACGCCGATCTGCTGGCCCACGCCGATCCCCATGACGAGGACGGTGATGGTATCAGCGGCCGCGCCAACCGGGTCTGGGATCGTGCCACAGGCACCACGGCCATGGGCCGGTTCGGCTGGAAGGCCGGTCAGCCCAGCCTGCGACAGCAGAATGCGGAAGCCTTTGCCAACGACATGGGGCTCAATAGTCACCTGGTAACGACGGATTCCTGCGCGCCCAGCCAGACCGATTGCCTGGCTATGCCCAATGGTGGCGAGGTGGAAGTCAGCGACAGCATCATGGACAGCGTGCTGTTTTATACCCGCAATCTGGCGGTCCCGGCCCGCCGTAATGTGGATGACCCGCAGGTACTGAAAGGCAAATCGTTATTCCACCAGGCCAACTGTCAGGGCTGCCATGTGCCCAGCTTTACCACCGGCGCCGATGCGGCAGAACCGGAGCTGGCCAACCAGACCATCCGCCCCTATACCGACCTGTTGCTTCATGATGTCGGCCCGGGTCTGGCCGATGGGCGTCCGGAATTCCTGGCCAATGGGCAGGAATGGCGTACCCCGCCGCTATGGGGCATTGGCCTTACTGAGGCGGTGAACGGGCACACCCAGTTCCTCCACGACGGTCGGGCCCGTAACCTGATGGAAGCGATTCTCTGGCACGGTGGCGAAGCCGCCGGCTCCCGGGACACGGTGCTCACCTTCGACGCCGAGCAGCGCGCTGCGCTGTTGGCTTTCCTGAATTCGCTGTAACCCTGTTGGCTTTCATTCTGAGGTTTCCATGCAACGCCTGATAGTGCTGATTACCACCCTGATGCTGGCTGCCTGCAGTGATCCGCGCCAGCAGGTCACCACGCAACTGGCCGATCAGGTGCTGCTGCCTGCGCACCAACAGTGGCAAAGTCGCAACATGACCCTGCTGGACAGCACCCGGGCCTGGTGCAGTGGCGATCAGGAACTGGCCAGCCTGAAGCAGGCATTCCACCAGAGCCAGTCTGCCTGGTCCCGCCTGCAGCCTTTGATGGTCGGGCCATTGTCCGAGGGCAATCGTAGCTGGCAGGTCCAGTTCTGGCCGGACAAGCGAAATATGGTGGCGCGCCAGACCGAGGACTTGCTGGACGAATTTACCGATCTGACCCAGCTGCAACTGGAAGGTGCCAGTGTGGTGGTACAGGGGCTGACGGCGTTTGAATATATGCTCTTCGATGAGCAGACGGCTGTCACTGAAAACCGAGACCGCTACTGCCCGTTGCTGACGGGCATTGCCCGTCACCAGTTGACCTTGTCTGATCAGGTGCTTGCCCTTTGGCAGCAGCCCGAAGGAATGCTGGATAAGCTCACGAGCTTCCCCAATGCGCGTTACGCCAATGCGGATGAGGCTCTGGGTGGCATCCTGCGTGTTCAGGTCACCGGCGTTGATACCCTGAAGAAAAAGCTGGGTACGCCCATGGGCCGGCTCAACAGCGGCGTGCCGCAACCCTATCAGGCGGAAGCCTGGCGCAGCCGTCATTCCACGGAAAACCTGCAGGCCTCCCTGGCGGGCGCCCAGGCGGTGTGGGAGCGGGTCCGTTCCCTGGTAGGGGATGCCGGACTGGTGGCTGATATCGACCAGGCCTACAAGACAATCCGTGACCAGTTGGAAGCCTTGCCGGCGCCGTTGATGGAACTGGTGCAGGACCCGACCCGCCAGGCGCAGTTGCAGTCGCTGTATCAGAACCTGGATGCCCTGGAAACGCTGCAGCAAGACGATCTGGCCCGGCACCTGGGCATCCAGATCGGCTTCAACGCCAACGACGGCGACTAGATTTCTACGAAGCCGCGTAGGAGCACCGCTTGAGGTGCGAACCGCGTCAGCGGAAATCGTCCGCAGGGCGATCAGGTGTTTCAGAGACGGATAAGGCCGCCCGGACATCATTGCAGTAAACATGCATTGCTCCCGCCGCGCTGATGCGCGGTTTGCACCTCAAAGGGTGCTTCTTCAGCAGGATTTAGCAATTTTTGGGGAAGTCCGTTATGCCACTGACACGACGACAATTACTGGGCGTTGGTGCGGCGGTAGCCGGCACCGCCGCCCTGGGCGGCTGGACCGTCTGGTCCGGGCGAGGCCAATCGCCGCTGCTATTGTCCGCCCGCAATGATGATGCTGGCCAGCATTATGCGGTCGGTTATTTTCTCGATGGTCTGCGCGCTTTTGCGACTCCGGTGACGGAGCGTTGCCACGACATTTGCCGGCATCCTTTCCTGCCTCTTGCCTTGTTTGTGGGGCGTCGTCCGTCCCGGGAAAGCTACCTGGTCGATCTGCGTGACGGCACTCTTCTGCAGACCCTGCACAGCCAGCCGCAACGGCATTTCTACGGTCACGCTGTCTTCCACAACAGTGGCCGGTGGCTTTACGCCACGGAAAACGATACCCGTGAACCGGGACGCGGCGTGCTGGGCCGCTATCGGCTGGATAGCACCCGTCTGCAGCTAATCCATGACGGCGAGGTGTCCAGCCATGGTGTGGGCCCGCATCAACTTGCCTGGTTGCCGGACGGCGAATCCCTGGTGATTGGTAACGGCGGTATTCGTACCGAAGGCGGCAGCCGGAAGGAAATGAATTTACCGGCCATGGCGCCGAGCCTGGTGATCATGGATCGCCAGGGTGAGCTGCTCAGTAAAGAAACCCTGCCGCAGCAGAAAAACAGTATTCGGCATCTGGCCGTGGCCAGTGACGGCACCGTGATCACCGGCCAGCAATACCACGGCCCGGCCTGGGACAAGGTGCCATTACTGGCCATCAAGCGCCCCGGTGAGGCATATCACCCTTTCCCGGTGAGTGAATCGCAACTGGCGATAATGAACCAGTACACCGCCAGCATTGCCATCCACAGCGAAAAAAGACTGGTGGCAATGACCGCCCCGCGCGGCAACCGTTTTTTCATCTGGGATCTGGATAGTGCCGCCACCGTGGTGGATGCGCCCATGCCGGACTGTGCTGGAGTTGGTGCAGTACCCGGTGGTTTCGCGGTGACTTCCGGGCAGGGCAAATGCCGTTACTTCGACTGCACCGGCGGTGCAGTGCAAAGCCACTGGCTGACACTGCCTGATGGCTGGTGGGATAACCATCTCTGGCTAGGGTGATCGGTTTCTTCAGCAAGCAAGAGAGATTGATGGCGGGAGGGGAGTAAAACTCTTCGTTTTGCGAGCAACGCTCCAACAGCGGGTTTCTGACCAGCATCCGTGCCCCGTTGGAGCCTTGCTCGCAAGGCGAAGTTCTATCGTCTGTTTCAATCGTGCCAGTTGGATACCTTGCCGGAGCAGACCCAGTCCTTGGAGCCTTTTTCTACCCCGATCCAGTTATAGGTATAGCGGCCATTGGCGTTGCTGGTAGACCAGCTCTTGGTGTTGCCTGCTGAAATGCCGGAAGCGCCGCAATCTTCGGAACCGTTATCGCGCTCATTGCAGAAACGGGCATAAATACGGTTGTTGCAGGTGTTGCGGAAGGTGACGGTAAAGCGTCCCTCGGTGTACTGGCTCCATTTTGTGTCGTGCACTTCCATGCAGGGGCCGCCGCGGCTGTTGCGGCCATCCCAGCAGGTGTCGTCGTCAAGGCTGGAATAATAGTCGGCTACGGCAAATTGCGAGGCGAGCAGTGCGGCAATGCCAAAGGTCCATTTCATGATCTTCCCCTTTTCTGTCCATCGGTTTGGCCCGGTGTGTCCTCAACCGGGAATCGTCGTTCCATTAAGGAGCCTCTGAAGAGCTTCTTGCATGCTCAGTCTTTCAGGCTGGCTCGCCCTCTCTGCCAAGGTAAAGAGGGGCGCAATATCGAAGGTGTGTGTCCACCCATCGAACGAGTGCGGGCCAGCCTGGAAGACCCGGAGGGCGCGGCCTGAAGGGCACATCCGCTGCGCTTTGTCGCTAGGAAAG